>JAXDQB010000316.1:0-11897 GCA_034668065.1 Paraburkholderia sp. | reverse complement strand
CGGTTTTTCGAGCTTGAAGTAGGCGTTTTGCAGGCGCTGCGAGGCGCCCGTCAGATAGCCGTCGCTGCTGGCGTTCGTATAGCCGAACATCAAGCGCGCGTCGCCGTATTGCTGGAGATCGCCCGTGTTGAACTCGCCGCCCGCGACCCACGTGTTGAAGCTGCCGTACGAGCCGATCAGCGAAGCCGACGGGGTCATCGACGGATCACGCGAGGTCATGCCGAGCGTGCCGCCGAACGTGGCGAAGCCGATCTGCGACGCGTCGCCGGGACCGCGGTCGACCGTCAAGTTGTTGAGAATTTGCGAGCTGAAGAACGAGGTCGAGTGGTGCGTGAAATCGTTCGTGTCGCCGAACGGAATACCGTCGAACGTCACGTTGTACTGGCCGTCCTGGAAGCCGCGGATCGTGAGGCCCTGCGTCTCCATGAGGCCGGGGCCGTTCGGGTTCACGCTTTGCACGCTCGGGGCGATCGCGGCGATGCTGCCCCAGTTGTCGGTCGGTGCGGTGTTGTTTTCGATGTAGTGGCGGCTGATCGTCGACTGCGGCTCTGTCGCCTTGAGCGAGGCCTGGGTGGGCGCTTGAGCGGGTGCCGTCTGCATGTTCCTGCTCGTCGTTGCGGCGGCCGGCGTGGACGACGCCGCTGAGCTCTGCACCGTACCGAGATCGCCTACGGCCTGCGCGTGTGAGAGCTGGGCGCCGGACGCGCAAAGCGCGGCCAGAACGAACTGCGTGAGTGGTTTCCTGCGGAAGGGAAAGAGTACCCGTTGCATGTCAAGCGTCCTTGTTTTCGAATGCCCCAATGGGCTGCGTAATGAAACAAGGCGCGATGTTATGGATCGCTCGTTAACCGCCGGTGATAAGAAGCTTACGAAGTTAAGCCATTCGTTACACAAATCTTTCGAGCGTGAAGTTGCTCGGAAGGTCTTGGAAGATCGAGCATAGCCCGCGGTGTCCCGGCGGGCGTACAAGCAATGGTTAGGACTCCTACAAGACTGGCTTTCCGGCCGTTCGTCTCTTTGCGAGCTTCCTGATTGTGGTCAATCAATCGGATTCTTCCATAGAAAAATTGAATCGCCTCTATTGGTCGTCAGGAGAAAGGAAGTTAGGAGTGCTACGGATAAAAGTTGCCGGAGAGGGAGGCGTCTGAACCTGTCAGAGCGAATGACGTGCTGACATTCGAACAAGTCGCACCTCGGCGGCGCGAGCGGTCAGCCGGAAGATCCAGACTCGGATTCGAGCTCGCAGGCGGTCACGTCGTACGATACCGACCGACACGGTTGGGTTGCCGTGAGCGGCGTTTTCGGCTGTGACCCTTTGTGGCGTTTATCGCGCCGCGAAGGAGAACCATTCGGCACTGGCTCCCAGCCGTCGTGGACGTCGATTCGTCACTCGATGTGTGGCATTGCCAGGCTCCGATGCCGGGCGAGGCCGCAGGCCGTGGCGCAGCAGCGTGCGCAGCGAAAACCGCCGCGTCGAGCTTCTTGCCCAGTTTCTTGCCCACAGCGCCGCGAGCAACGTGTGCAGCCAAGCGCGCAAGACTTGCGGTTTCGTGTTCGGACTTGGGCGAGGGACTTGATTGCGGCTGCTGGCCGCATGATGCCGCAGTGCGCGGACAATGCCGCGACGCGCCGGGCGCGCAGCCTTCAGCGCGGCTTGTTTGATGCGAAGGGCAAGACGTTTATGCATGGTCAAGGAATGGAAATCGGTGCCGTACGCGGTACGAGGCGCTGCATGCGATGCAGCAACCGTGCCATGGCAAGGCTCGGGAACGCGCAGTGTGGCGAAGCGGCCGCGGCAGAGCCGAGGCGCCGGAGGAGGGGTTTACAACCGGCATCGGACATAGGCTACACCGGGATCGTGACAGGAGGAAGTCCGGCTTACTTCTGGGCAAACGCGCCCGCTACCGGTGCGTCGGCACTCCCTCTGCGCCCGCTTTACAATAAGGCGCTAGCAATACCCCTTTGCGAAACGGACGTTTCATGTCAGAACATTCGAAAAAAGAACAGGTGGAAGCGCTTCGGGAGCACGGCTTCGTCGTCGTGCGCAACCTCGTATCGGCGCAGCGTTGCGCCGACATCAAGGCGGTAGCGCTGGAGCAAATGAAAGAGGCGCAGCCGCCGCTCGAATACGAGGCGGATTTGCGCTATCCGGGCGCGCCCGAATCAAAGCACGCGCCTGGCGGCTACACGGTGCGCCGCCTGCTCGACGCGTACGCGCGCCATCCGCTGATGCGCGACTTGGCAACGGATGCCGACGTGCGCGGATGGATGGAACTCTATTTTGGCGAAACGCCCTATCTTTCGCGTGCGCATCACAACTGCGTCATGACCAAGCACCCCGCTTACGGAAGTCTTACGGGTTGGCATCGCGATGCTCGTTATTGGTCGTTCGAGCGCGACGATCTCGTCTCGACATGGCTCGCGCTCGGCCCCGAGTCCGTCGACAACGGCGCGCTTTGGTTCGTGCCCGGCTCGCACAACAAGGCGTTCACGTCGGATCGTTTCGATGCCGACAAGTTCTTCCGCTCCGATCTCCCGGAAAACGCCGCGCTGATCGACACCGCTGTTTCGCCCGAGTTGCAGACTGGCGATGTCGTGCTTTTCCACTGCAACACGCTGCACTCGGCCGGCCGAAACGTCACCGAAGAAGTGAAGTTTTCTCTCGTATTCACCTATCACGGCGCGAGCAATGTTCCGCTGCCGGGCTCACGCTCGGCGTCGAAGCCGGAGGTGGTGCTTTGAGCGGCGTTGCCGCATTCAGCCTACCGCTCGGCGCCGGTCGCGTTGTTTTCAGTCAATGAGGATCCAAATGGCCTACGAAGCTGCTTCGAATCGCTACACACAGATGCAATATCGCACGTGCGGAAAGACCGGGCTGAAGCTGCCCGCACTGTCGCTCGGCCTGTGGCACAACTTCGGCGATACGACGCCGCTTTCGACACAGCGGGAAATTCTGCGGACCGCGTTCGATCTCGGTATCACGCATTTCGATCTCGCCAACAACTACGGACCCCCGTACGGGAGCGCCGAGATCAATTTCGGCCGACTGTTCAAGGACGATTTCCGCCCTTATCGCGACGAGCTTCTGATCTCGACGAAGGCCGGTTGGGACATGTGGCCGGGCCCCTACGGCCAAGGCGGCGGTTCACGTAAATATGTGCTGGCGAGCCTGGACCAGAGTCTCAAGCGCATGGGGCTCGATTACGTCGACATTTTTTACTCGCACCGTTTCGACGCCGACACGCCGCTTGAGGAGACGGCCGCGGCGCTTGCGAGCGCCGTGCAGCAGGGCAAAGCGCTCTATGTCGGCATTTCGTCCTATTCGGCCGGCAAGACGCATGAAATGGCGCAGCTGCTGCGCGAGCACAAGGTGCCGCTGCTCATTCATCAGCCTTCGTACAACATGCTGAACCGGTGGATTGAAGGCGGTTTGCTCGATACGCTGGAGGACGTCGGTACCGGATGCATCGCCTTCACGCCGCTCGCGCAGGGGCTGTTGACGTCGAAGTATCTGAGCGGCGTGCCTGCCGATGCGCGCGTCAACAAGCCGGGCGGCGGCTCACTGCAGGAAAGCCATCTGAACCCGGAAAACATCGAGCACGTGCGCAAGCTCAACACTATCGCCGAGCGCCGCGGGCAAAGCCTGGCCCAGATGGCGCTCGCATGGGTGCTGCGCGATGCGCGCGTCACCTCTGCACTTATCGGCGCAAGCCGTGCCGAGCAGGTGCGCGAGAACGTCGGTGCACTCGCCCGCCTCGAGTTTTCGGCCGATGAACTCGCCGAAATCGACCGCTATGCGACGGAAGGCGGCATTAACCTGTGGGAGAAGCCGTCGACCGACCAGCCGATCGGGTAAGCCGAGCAAGCTGGCGCTGGTGCTAAACGAGCGCCGGGAGTGCTTCCACCAGCACGACGGCGAACGCCACGCCGAGCATCGCGCCGATTACGCGCAGGACGTTGTGGAGCAATGGCGACGAGGTAGGGAACGCGCCTAAAAAGAGGGCGCCCGCGAGCGCCATCGGGATGACGAGAATGAAATCGCCGAGCGTGAAATAGGTCGTCATGCGTGTCTCCTCGCTGCTTTGTCAGCGCGCGGTGCGAAACGTCGCGTGCCTCGCTCGAGTATAGGAGACGGCCCGGCCGATGGTACCCACGGGAGACCGAACGTTCATTCGGGCATACCGGGCATACCGGGCGCGTGCGGTCGTCTTCGGGGCATCGAGCCGGGTTTTTACGGCTTAATCGGGGCCGTGCTTTCAATCTTCGGCACCCGGGGTTCCTTCTGACACGGGGTTTTCGGCGGCGCCGGCCGCTCCTGCCGGTTGTTGCGGAGCGACTTCGGAGGCGCAGGGGTTTGCGCAGGTGCGTGCGGCGGTAGTCTCGGTCGGCTTGACGTAATCGTGGGACGCCGCGCAGCCGCTCAGCATAGCGCCGGCAGTGATGACTGCGGCGCACACGGCGCACACGGCGCGCGCTGCTGCGCGGGGCATGCCAACCGTTCCTGTCGACTGTAGCCTGTCCATAGAAATGTTTCTCCTTGGCGATGCCATGCGATGCCGTGCCGTCTTGGCAGCGGCCCGGCGACGTGTTTACACGTCTGCGGTTATCGTACAGCGTGCGGCGCCTTTCTATGGACAGCGTTTCGTAAGAACATCTGCCCAAATAACGTCCTCAGCCCGCTGCGACGCTCTCATGGGCTCCGCCGTTTTGACATTGCGTCGTTCTGGCTGCAGGCGGCTGCAAGGGGCGGTACGCTTGGGCATCTCAACTACGCATTACTGACACGGGGAAACATCATGCAAGTCGGTTCGATCGTCAGGTCTGCGCATATCGCCGTGCCCGCTGGGGCGCGCGGCATTGTGATGCGCCTGCTTGGCAACATGGCAATGGTCGCGTGGTACGCAGGGGAGCCCGGTGCGTCGCTGCAACTGAGCACCGAGCCCTTCTTTATCGAGGACCTGATCGATACGGGCGAGCTTGTCGCCGGTCCCACCGGTGCGCTCATGCACTGACGGGACGGTGCTCGAATCGCGGCACATTTCCAGACAGCGAGCCCGCAGCGCGATACAATCCTCACTTCATTGGGGAGTAGCCTCCTCGGGCGCCCTGTCCGAGGGCGCATGCCAACATACTTGGCGAGTCCATAGGCTCGCTGTGGCGTGCGCAGCTAGATGCCTGGCAAGACCGATGATGCGCATTCCGATAGATCCGGGTCGCCGGTCTGCGCGTCATCATTGCGTCTTGACTACGCGGCCCGAAAAAGATCCCTATGCTCGCAGGTTCTCTCAAAGGAACTTCTGACAAGTGGCTGCGCCAAGCTGCGTCGTCAGCTTCACTCACCGTGGCGTTCGTGCTCGTTGCAGTGAAATTCTGGGCGTGGTTGGCAACAGATTCGATGTCGCTACTGACTTCCGCCGCGGATGCGGTTGTCGACCTCATGGCGTCCCTCGTCACCTTCGGCGGCGTGCGCTTCGCCGGGCGGCCGGCCGATAGCGATCATCGCTACGGCCACGGAAAGGCGGAGGCTGTCGCCGCTCTCGTGCAAGGGTTCATGCTCGCCGCAGCGGGCATCTGGCTCGGAGTGGGTTCCGTACGTCACTTGCTCAACCCGCAGCCTTTGAGCCAGTTGAGCTTTGGCTTGTGGATCATCGCAGGCAGCACCTTTGCCGCAAGCGCCCTGGTGCTCGTCCAGACCTATGTGGTGAAGCGCACCGGGTCAACGGCGATAGCGGCCGATCGCGCGCATTACGTGACCGATGTCGCGGTGAATCTTGCCGTGCTCGTTGCCTTGGCGCTTGAGCGGTTTATGGGTTGGACCCGTGCGGATGCGCTCGGCGCACTGGGAATTTCCTGCTACATGCTATGGAACGCCCGCGGAATTGCTATGCATTCGCTCATTCAATTGCTCGATCGCGAGTTGGACGAAGCGGATCGCGATCGCATACGAACGGCCATACTGAGTTGTCAGGGCGTTCGCGGTGTCCACGATCTGCGCACGCGAAACGGCGGCGACCGTGTGTTCGTGGAGTTCCATCTCGAAGTCGACGGAAGGATTTCAGTCGACGAAGGGCACGAGATCGGAGATCTCACGGAAAAAGCAGTTGCATCGCTCTTTCAGCCCTTAGCTGACGTGACGGCTCATTTAGAGCCTGCCGGCATTGACGATGAGAGGCTTGACGACCGCGTCGAGTAGTTAGGCCTTCTGGTGGCCTCGGCCCAGGTGAAAGGCGCTCTTTTGTCCGCTTTGAGCGTTGTGGCTGCAGCTTGACGCGATGCGCATGCCGCTTCACCGCCGTTGCGGCACAATGCCGACATGAACGACGTCCCTTTCGATTCTTCCGACGAGCACGGCACTCATCCGGCCGAGCATTCCGACGCCTCTCTTTCTGAGCCGGCCGACGGCCATCCTTTCACGCGGCTCACGCCGGAATGCGTGCTCGATGCGCTCGACAGCGTGCTTGCGCAGAGCGGAGTGCGCACGGACGGGCGGCTCCTGCCGCTTAACAGCTACGAGAACCGCGTCTATCAGGTGGGCGTCGAAGACGGCCCGCCCGTAGTAGCGAAGTTCTACCGGCCCGAGCGCTGGTCCGACGAAGCGATTCTCGAGGAGCACGCCTTCGTTGCCGATCTCGTCGCGCACGAAATTCCCGCCGTGCCCGCGCGCGTGATCGAATCGCGCACACTCCACGCCTTCGGCGGATTCCGCTTTGCTGTCTTCGACCGTCGCGGCGGCCGCGCCCCCGAACTCGACCGGCGCGACACGCTCGAATGGCTGGGGCGGTTTATCGGACGCATTCATGCGATCGGGCAGCAAGCGCCCTACGTCGCCCGGCCCACGCTCGACATCCAGACGTTCGGCTACGAGCCTCGCGATTTCCTGTTGGAAAGCGGTTTTGTGCCGGTTGATGTGCGGGCGGCCTATGAAGCGGCGGCGGCATTCGCGCTTGAGGGCGTAGAGCGCGCGTTCGAGGCGGCCGGCGACGTGAAGCAACTGCGTCTGCACGGTGACTGCCACGCGAGCAACGTGCTGTGGACCGACGCGGGCCCCCATTTCGTCGACTTCGACGACAGCCGAATGGGCCCCGCCGTGCAAGACCTCTGGCTCCTGCTCCCGGGCGATCGCGCCGATGCGACCCATTCGCTTATCGATCTGCTGGCCGGCTACGAAGACTTCTGCAATTTCGAGCCGCGCGAGCTGCATCTGATCGAAGCGCTTCGCACGCTCAGGCTCATTCACTACGCCGCTTGGCTCGCCCGCCGCTGGGACGATCCCGCATTTCCGGCCGCCTTCCCGTGGTTCAACACGCAGCGCTACTGGGAGGCGCGCGTGCTCGAATTGCGTGAGCAGATCGGGGCAATGCAGGAAGGGCCGCTCGTTATCTGAGCATCAGCTTGACGATCGCATTGAAGCGCCTTCCGTAGGGCGGCAGCAGCAGCGCGCGCGCGTTCCAACGCGTCTGCACGAACACGGGTTTCATCTGCGAGAACGTCATAAAGCCTTCGATGCCGTGATAGGCGCCGATTCCGCTCGCACCGACGCCGCCGAAGGGCAGTCCTTCGCAGGCCATATGCAGCAGCGTTTCATTCACCGCGACGCCGCCCGAGACTGTCTCGCGCAGCACGCGTTCAATCGTGGCGCTGTCGTCATCAAAAAGATAGAGCGCAAGCGGCCGCTCGCGTGCGTTGACGTAGCGAATCGCGTCGTCGAGGGTGTCGTAGGGCACGAGCGGCAGGAGCGGGCCGAAAATTTCCTCGCGCATCAGCGCGCAGTCTTCGGGCGCCTTTGTCACGATGCAGGGCGCGAATCGGCGGCTCTCCGCCGAATTGACATTAACCGCGCTGCGGTGCGCCAGCCCGGACTCCGGCCGTGCTGCGGATCGTGGATCGCGCACCCGTTCGGCCGCATCGGCGAGCGGATGCAGCCGTGCCCCGCCTGCCGCCGCCTCGTCGGCGAGCCGCGTGAGCCGCTCGAAGTGCCGCGCCGAGACGATTGCCGTGTAGTCGCGGTTGCGGGCGAAGTCGGGATAGAGCTTGGCCACCCGCGCCCGCGCGCGAGCGATGAATGCGTCCTCCGTGCCGCGCGGCAACAGCACGTAGTCCGGCGCGATGCAGGTCTGGCCGGCGTTGAGCGTCTTGCCGGCGATGATGCTGTCGACGGCTGCGTTAAAACGCGCTTGCCGGCTGTTTTGTGGGCTGTTTTGTGGGCCGACGATTGCCGGCGATTTGCCGCCGAGCTCCAGCGTGACGGGCGTGAGATGGTCGGCGGCGCTGCGCATGACCTGTCGGCCAACCGCGGTCGAGCCCGTGAACAGCAGATGGTCGAACGGCAAGGCGCTGAAGGCCGCCCCGACCGAGGCATCCCCGTTCACGACGGCGACATGATCGCGCGAGAAAGTCGCACCGATCAGCCGCTCCATGAGCGCCGACGTGCGTGGCGTGAGTTCGGACAACTTGATCATCGCCCGATTGCCGGCGGCGAGCGCGCAGATGAGCGGCCCGACGGCAAGCAAAACCGGATAGTTCCAGGGCGCGATGATGCCGACGACGCCGAGCGGCTGCGGCACGACCCTCGCGCGCGCGGGCATCAGCCAGACGCCCGTGGCCCGGCGCTGCGGCTTCATCCAGCGCTCACCGTGCCTGAGCGCCACGTCGATCTCCTTTTTCGCGAGCCAGAGCTCGGACAGCAGCAGTTCCGCCTTGGCGCGCTGGCCGAAGTCGGCGTGGAGCGTGTCGGCGAGCGCATCTCGATGGTCGAGCAGCACGGCGCGCAGCGCTTTCAAATGCGCGGCGCGCGTTTCCCATGATGGGTATGGCTCGCGCAGATAGGCGGTGCGTTGAGCGCGCAACAGTTCATCGAGCGCCGTGGCGCCGAGCACATCGTTTTTCATCTGAATCTCCGGGGAACCTTCCTCCCCGGGGGACTTCAGGGGGCGGATGGTAGGACGGACGTCGCAAGCTGTGCTTCTGAGGGCTCTTGTGCAGCATCAGCGCTCAGCCGCCAAAGGCGCGCGCAATGATGGCCGCGTGATCGAACCCGCCAGGCAGCGTGCCGTACACGCGGCCCCATTGGCTCGCGCCGCTCGTCGCGCCTGCATGGCTCGCCCCGTCGAACGCATCGCCCAGACGCGTCGCGATAAAGGCGTCGGCGCTCGATGCGGGTGCATGGCTCGCCATCAGCGCTGCCTGTGCGCACAGCACGAGCTGCTGTGCTAGGCGGCGTGCGAGCGTCTCCCGGGCATCGGGCGGCGCATTCAGCGACGCTTCCAGTTCGTCCAGCGCGGTGCCGATTGCGCGATGACCTTGCGCCTCGTCGCGCCATTGCGCAATGAGTGCCTGCACCGCGCGCGGATCGCGCTCGATTGCGCGCAGTACGTCGAGGCACATGACGTTGCCGGAACCTTCCCAGATCGAATTCACGGGTGCCTCGCGGTAATACCGCGCCATCGGCGCTTCCTCCACATAACCGTTGCCGCCGAGCGCCTCCATCGCTTCGCCCGTGAATTCGAGCGCGCGCTTGCAGACCCAGAACTTGGCCGCTGGTGTGACGATGCGCCGCCAGGCGCGGTCCACGTCGCTCTCGGGGGCGCCCCCATCGGCTTGCGCCGCAAGATGCGCATCGAAGGCCCCGGCGAGCCGCATGAAGAGCAACGTCGCGGCTTCCGATTCGAGCGCGAGATCGGCGAGCACGTTGCGCATGAGCGGCTGATCGGCCAGCAGCCGCCTGAATGCGACGCGATGGCGTGCGTGATGAACCGCCTGCACGAGCGCGGCGCGCATCAGCGCGGCGCTCCCGATCACGCAGTCAAGGCGCGTGTAGTTGGCCATTTCGATGATCGTCGGCACGCCTCGCCCAACTTCGCCGATCAGCACGCCATACGCGTTGAGAAATTCCACTTCGCCGCTCGCGTTCGAACGGTTGCCGAGCTTGTCTTTCAGGCGGTTCACCTGGATAGCGTTTCGCTTGCCGTCTGGCGCAAAACGAGGCACGTAGAAGCAGGAAATGCCCTCGTCGCCATCGATACGCGCCAGAACGAGATGGGCGTCGCATTGAGGCGCCGAGAAAAACCACTTGTGGCCGACCAGGCGATACGCGCCGCCGCGTCCGCCCGCACCGATCGCATACGCGCGTGTCTGGTTCATGCGGACGTCCGAGCCGCCCTGCTTTTCGGTCATGCCCATGCCCACCATCATCGAGCGCTTTTCGGCAAGCGGCGCATCGCGCGGGTCGTGCTCGCGCGAGTAGAGCTTCTCGGCGATCGCCGAGAAAAGCACGGGCTCGCGGTTCAGCACGGAAATGCTGGCAAACGTCATCGTCAGTGGGCAGATCGAGCCCGATTCCAGTTGCGCATGCAGGAAGTAGCCGGCACATCGCGCGACCATCGCGCCTTGCCGCGGATCCGAGAAGGGCAGCGCGTGAAGACCTTCTGCGCGCAACAGCTCGAGCAGGCGATGCCAGCTCGGGTGGAATTCGAGTGAATCGATGCGCTCGCCGCGGGGGCTGTAGGTAAAGAGCTCCGGTGCGTGGCGGTTCGCGAGCGCAGCGAGCGCGAGCACGTCCGGTGTGCCGAGCAGCGCGCCGTCGCGCGCGAGCGCTTGCGCGTGCCAGCCGGCGCCTTCACGGGCGAGCGCGGCCATGAGCGCCGCATCGGTTGTATAGAGGTTGTAGCGCTCGAGCGGCGGCGTCTGATTCGTGACTTCATGTGTGGCTGGTGGGGCTTGCGGCTCCATGAGCGATGTCTCCGTTTTCCCGATCTGATGGGTGTATCAAGCCCAAAGCGGCCACGCGGCTACGCGGCCCAACGCGGCCCAGAGCGATATGCCCGCGCACGGCGTTCTTGAATGATAGGTTCGGCGCGGATCGGCCGCTTAGAGGAATCGCTCTCGCACAGCCCCGCTTCGTGCCGGGCGGGATCTTTTCTCCTATCACGGGAAGAAAATTCAGATTTTTCTGATAGACGTTTTTATTCAATCCATTAATGTTCATCGGGCGCAATAAAAGGAATGACCTCGATGCCCCGTACTGAGCGCTTGCCCGGTTCTCCCGTCAATTTTTCCGTCCCAGCTGCCCCACCATCGCGCTCTTGACCCGACTTGGATCGTGTATTGGACGTGCAGACCGCTTTCCTCTTATCTCGTGCTTCGACGACTTCGGCCACATCGTGTGTGGATCGATGACGAATGAAGAGTTGCGACTGAAATCGGGAGTACGAAGTGAAAGACGAAAACGGGCGCGACATGGCGCGCTTGGGCGACACGACCGATCACGGCGGAAAAGTTGTCGAGGCCGCACCAGACCTGACCCACATGGGGGTGCGTGTCGCGCTGCACGGGCACCAGGTCGAGTGCCCGAAGTGTGGCGAAACTTGGCCCATTGTCGCCGCTGGCAAGCGTACTCACCGGGGTATTCGCGTGGGCTATCTCGGCGACAAGACGGGTTGTGGCGCGATTCTGACGCGCGGCTGATCTTCCTTAGACTTCTCCTGCTCTTTTGCCCATGTTCAAACCCTTTCAGTCCCGCACGCTTGCCGTTTCCGGCGCTGCGCTTCCCACGCATGGGATCGAGGGCTTGCCGGTCCTCACGCCGGTCCGCCTGACCGGCACCGAAACGCTCGGCAAGCTGTTCGAATACACGCTCTTGCTTAAAACCCCTGATGACCAGGCTTTCTCGCCAAGCGTGGCGGCCAACGTCGAACTCGACAAGCTCATCGGGACGGAAGTCACGGTGTCGATCGAACTGGAGGGCAAGGGCCGGTTTATTCCGGGGCTGCCGGGCGACACCGGAAGGGGGAATGTTGGCGCGGGCACGCGCGAGATTACAGGCCTTGTCACATCGGCGCGGCTCTTGCGCGAGGAAGGCCGCGCGATCGTCTACGAAATGGTGTTGCGTCCGTGGCTTT
>JAXDQB010000315.1:0-3918 GCA_034668065.1 Paraburkholderia sp. | reverse complement strand
TCGTGACAGCATTCTCGTCGGCCACAGCCTGGTGCGCAGGCAAGGCAGCCGCAAATGCCGCGCCGGTCAGCGCGAGCGCGCGTGCCACGCGTGCGAGGGACTTCGTCTTCATTGGTAGCTCCTTGTTTGCGTTATTTGTTCCAACGTGCGACGTAAAACCCAAGACATAAGACATAGAAAGCGACATGTATCGCAACAGGCGCGCAAACAAACGCGCCAACAGGAAGCATCAAGCGGTTTATGACCGCCGGCTTATGACCGAATTACACGCCGAGCAGATCGTGCAGCACCGGCATCTTCCTTTCGAGCTCGCTCGCGACAAAGCACTCTACGATATGCCCGTGCTCCATGACGTAGAAGCGGTCTGCGAGCGGCGCCGCGAAGCGAAAGTTCTGCTCGACCATGACGATCGTGTAGCCGCGAGCCTTCAGTGTCAGGATCATGCGCGCGAGCGTCTGCACGACGACGGGTGCAAGTCCTTCGGATATCTCGTCGAGCAAAAGCAGATGTGCCCCTGTGCGCAGAATGCGCGCGACGGCCAGCATCTGCTGCTCTCCGCCCGACAGGCGCGTTCCCTGGCTTGCGCGGCGTTCCTTCAGGTTCGGGAACATCGCGTAGATCTCGTCGAGCGACATCGCATTGCGGGCCATGCCCACCATCGGCGGAAGGATTAGGTTCTCTTCGCACGAGAGGCTTGAAAAGATGCCGCGCTCCTCAGGGCAGTAACCGATGCCGCAATGTGCGATCTTGTGCGTCGGCAGCCCGATCGTCTCGCGTTCGCCAACCCGCACCGAGCCCGTGCGGCGCCCGGTGAGCCCCATGATCGCCCGCAGCGTTGTCGTGCGCCCCGCTCCGTTACGCCCGAGCAGCGTGACCACCTCCCCGCGGTTCACGCTCAGATCGACGCCATGCAGGATGTGCGATTCGCCGTACCAGGCCTGCAGCCCGGCAATCGACAACGCCGGTGTGCCCTGCGGGCGCTCTTCGACGATTTCGCTCCCCTCGATTTTCTCGCGCTCGGCTCGGCTCATCCGTGCGTCCCCGTCAACGCCGCATCGGCGCTGCCCATGTAGGCCTGCATCACAAGCGGATTCTTCGACACTTCCGCATAGCTGCCCTCGGCGAGAACCTCGCCGCGCTGCAAGACAGTGATCGTGTCGGAGATCCCCGCAATAACGTTCATGTTGTGTTCGACCATCAAAATGGTGCGGCCCGCCGAGACCTTCTTGATGAGCGCCGTCACGCGATCGACATCTTCGTGGCCCATGCCCTGCGTCGGCTCGTCGAGAAGCATTAATTCAGGCTCCATCGCAAGCGTCGTCGCGATTTCGAGCGCACGCTTGCGCCCATACGGAAGCTCGACGGCAGGCGTATTGGCGAAATCGGTCAGTCCGACCTGAGCGAGCAGCTCGCGCGCGCGCTCGTCGAGCTGACTCAGCATGCGCTCGCTGCGCCAGAAGTGATAAGCCGTGCCGAGTGTGCGCTGGAGGCCGACGCGCACGTTCTGCAAAACGGTCAAATGAGGAAAGACGGCGGAAATTTGAAACGAGCGAATAACCCCGCGCCGCGCGATTTGCGCCGGCCGCTCGCGCGTGATGTCGACGTTGTTGTAGACGATCTGCCCCGCGCTCGGTTTGAGAAACTTCGTGAGCAAATTAAAGCAAGTCGTCTTGCCCGCGCCGTTGGGACCAATCAGCGCGTGGATTGAGCCGCGGCGAACGCGCAGATTCACACCGTTGACGGCGGTGAATCCCTTGAACTCCTTGGTCAGCCCGCGCGTTTCGAGAATCGTGTCGCCGAGATTCATGTCCCCTTCCGTGCGGAGTGGCGAAGCATGGCTTTTTGGTGCATGCCGCATCGGCGCGGCACTTTCGTAGCGCAATGTTCTTGTCGTCGAAAGCCCGCCTCTTTGGCATGGCACGCCATCGCTGTGAAGCCGGACCGGTACCGGACCGGTACCATATGGCATCGCGAATTGTCTCCCCAATGATGCAACGCAATCATTGGGATTTGCACTTAGGACGGTTTGCGCAAATGCGCGTGAAAGCCGGACGACAGCGCCCGATCAAGAGGAGGGTTGGCACTCGAGCGGGCGACGTGCGCCCGCGCAGAGACTTTGTCAGCTTGCAGGCGCGGCGGCAGGTGCCACACTGTGGGATGTCGAGGTGTGCGCTCCCTGCGTTCGCGCACGCCGATCGGCGCGGATCATGTCACTCGCGCGCTCGGCGATCATCAAAGTCGGCGAATTGGTATTGCCTGACGTGATAGTCGGCATCACGGATGCATCGACAACACGCAGGCCCTCTATGCCGATCACCCGCAAGCGCGCATCGACGACGGCGAGCGAATCGTCAATTGTGCCCATCCGACAGGTGCCGACCGGATGAAAAATCGTCGTACCGATCGAGCCTGCCGCCTTGAGGAGCGCTTCTTCCGTCTGGAATTCGGAGCCCGGCAAAATCTCCTGCGGCACATAGCGCGCGAGCGCGGGCGAGGCCACGATGCGCCGCGTGAGGCGCAATGCGTTCACCGCCACGTGCCGGTCGTAATCAGTCGACAGATAGTTCGGTGCAATGCGCGGCGGCGCGTAGGGATCGGGCGATTCGATATGAATGCTGCCGCGCGAGGTCGGCCGCAAATGGCAGGCCGACGCGGTAAAGGCATTGAAGCGATGCAGTGGCTCGCCGAAACGGTCGAGCGAAAGTGGCTGCACGTGATATTCGATGTCGGGACGCGTAATCGATTTGTCGTCCGCCGACGATTTCACGAACGCGCCAAGCTGCGACGGTGACATAGACATCGGGCCGCTGCGCGCGAATGCGTATTGCGCGGCGATCCAAAGCTTGCCCCACCAATGGGCGCTCAACGTGTTGAGCGTGCGCACGCCTTTCACGCGATACGCCATGCGCAGTTGCAGGTGATCCTGCAGGTTCTCGCCAACGCCGCGCAGATCCTGCACGACCTCGATGCCGAGCCCTTGCAGCCGCGCGCCGTTGCCGACGCCCGAAAGCTCGAGCAATTGTGGCGAATTGACGGCACCGGCCGCGACGATTACCTCGCAACGCGCACGCGCATTGAATTCGCGCCCAGGGCTCGCCCCGCATCGATACGCGATGCCCGTGCAGCGCCTGCCAACGAATGTGAGCCGGCGCACCTGAGCAACCGTCACAACCGTCAGATTCGACCGGGCGAGCGCAGGCCGCAGGAACGCCTTCGACGCATTCCAGCGCACGCCCCGCTTCTGGTTCACCTCGAAGTAGCCGACGCCCGAGTTGTCGCCGCGATTGAAATCGTCGGTGGGGGGGATGCCCGCTTCCTGCGCGGCTTCGCGAAACGCGTCGAGCACCTTCCACTTGAGGCGTTGACGCTCGACCCGCCACGGGCCGCCCGCTCCATGCCACTCGTTCGCGCCGCCATGATGGTCTTCGCTGCGCTTAAAAACCGGCAAGACGGCGTTCCACGACCATGACGCATCGCCGGTCACGCGCGCCCACTCCTCGTAGTCCTCGCGCTGCCCGCGCATGTAGATCATGCCGTTGATCGACGAACTGCCGCCAAGCACGCGCCCCCGCGGATAGGCGAGTACGCGCCCGTTCAGGCCCGCCTCTGCGCAGGTGCGATAAAGCCAGTCCGTGCGCGGATTGCCAATGCAATAGAGATAGCCGACCGGCACGTGAATCCAGTGATAGTCGTCCTTGCCGCCCGCCTCGACGAGCAGCACGCTCACGTCGCGATCCTCGCTGAGCCGATTGGCCAATGCGCAGCCCGCCGTGCCGGCTCCGACGATGACGTAGTCGTATTCACCTTCGGCAATCGCTTCCCTGCTCATGGCGCACTCCGTCTCTAAAAGAACGAAGGACAGCCCGCGAGAATCGGCCGCCGGCCAGCAGCCAATATCATCAGCCGACCGGAACACCG
>JAXDQB010000314.1:0-19149 GCA_034668065.1 Paraburkholderia sp. | reverse complement strand
GACGCCGTCTTCGCATCGAGCGATTCGATTTGCATCGTTAGCTCATCAAGCGTCGCCTCCGATTGTGCTGGCTGAGCCTGCAAGTTCACGAGCTTTTCCTGTGCCGATTGCAGCAGCGTGCTCGCCGTCTGTTTATCCTGTTCGCATTGCTGTTTTAGCGCCTGTAGGCGCTTGCGTTCGTCAGCCGGCAGCAATGCGGCGAGAAAGGTCGGCAGGTCGGGGAAGGGACTTGTCGCAAGCGCACTCTGCCAATGGGTGGCCGCCTCGGCCGCGCTCGCGCGTTGGCGCGTCTCAATGCCATCGAGTTGAGTAATTCGACCATCGAGCAACGCCAGTTCGTGCGCGATCGATTCGATTCTCTCCGCACATGCCGACAACGCATGCGCCGGGTCAACGAGCGCATCGGCCGTCGCGGCGTGGGTGGCGTACTCTACGTCCGTACGCTCTTCTTCGAGCTTGCGATGCCGCTCTTGCCACGTCTCCAATCGGGTGCGCGCCGCATCGCACTGCGCATGCTGTCCGACCCGCTCCTCAGACAGCGTTCGCAACCGCAGTTGCGTGCATTGCCATTCTCGCCATTCGACTTCGCGACCTCGCAACCATGCATCGACATTTGCGGGCAACTCGGCTTGTTCGAATCCCGCTTCTTGAATGGATGCCAAAAGCGCACTTTCGTCACGTGTCAGCGCAGCCTGCGAGTCGGCAATGTCCCGCCGCAATTCGATCTGGCGTTCGTTCATTCCCTGAATGGACTGCTCCAGCAATGCGCGCGTTGAGCGGGCCGCTTGTAGAGCTGCGGCGCGCTCTGCATTGACCTTGCGCATGCCGGTCAACTCGTCTTCTGCTTGCTCCGCGGCATCCAACGTTTGCTTTAGCGCCGCCGCGTTGGCGTCGGCAGATTCTCTGCCCTCTTTGAGCCGTTCGGGAAGCGACCAATCGGTGGGCGCGAGCGGCCGGTCAGACGCAATCGACGCGGCAAGTTCATCCCAATCGTGTTGGCCCTGTTCGATTTCCTTCTGCAGCCGCTCATTTCGAGCTTGTTGCTGCTGGTGCGTCGCGCGACGAGCCGCCAACGTTTCGGACGCGCTACGAAGCTGCTGATCGGAAGCCTGTATTTCAGCCTTCAGCGTGCGCAACTTGCTAGCCGTCGCCGAAACGTCGATAGCTCCATAGGCTTGGATCGCCGGGTGTTCGGGCGAACCACAAAGCGGACACACTTCGCCCGGTCGCAATCGTTCCCGGTGCTCCGAGAGGCTGCGAATGATCTGCTCTTGTTCAAGCAGCTTTTGTTTGTCCGATGCCTGCTCGTGCAGCTTGCGGTTTTCGACTTGGCATTCATTCAGCCGGGCGTCTTGCTTGGCAATTTCCGCTTCAGTCAATTTCAGGCTCGCGACCAGCGAATCCTGTTCGCTTGCGCGTTCGCGCTGCCTCAACGCATGCGCCTCCAGTTGTTGCCACGCGACGAGACGGTGCTGAGCCGTTTGCCTGCGCTGTCGCCATTCAACAAGTGTGCTGCCGGCCAATAGACGTTCCTGTGCGACTCGCAGCGCTCCAACCTGTTCATCCGATTCGCACTTCGCTTTTTCGGCAAGCTCCACCCCTCTGGCTTGACTCGCGAATTTCGCCTGCTCATTTGCGAGCTTGCCGTCCAGTTCGTTTGCGCTCTTCTCCCGGCCGTGAATTCCGTCAACGTTTTGCTTGCGAAGATCAAACTGCTGACGCCATACGGCTATCCGCTCCCCAAGCGTCGCGTGATGCCCAGTCGCCAAGGATCGCTCGTCGAGCAGACCTCTCTCTTTGTCGAGGCTCTCCAGTCGCCCTTGCGCATCCGCGATTACACGTTCGGCAAGCCGCAGGGCAAGAGCGTGTTCGCGATAGCGTATCGTCGCTTGGGCGACTCGGTCGCTACGGTGCCAAGCCAGCTCTGTTTCTGTCTTTCTGCAAGCATCTTGCGCGCTTTGCAACGCATCGTAGAGCGGGCGCAGCGTGTGCGCCGGCTCGCTCGTGGCGAGTCGGGCAAGGTCGCCGGCTGCCGCGTCGAAGGCGGCGTTGGCCTTCGATAGCCCGGCCAGCGCAACCTGCACCGTGCCTTCTGCCTGAGTCAGATCCACACGCCACTGCCGATGCGTGCGGAGCGATTTCAATTGGTCGGCGAGCGTGCCGAGTTGCAGCCTGAGGGAGTCGATGTCCTGCCGCATCTCGATGCGCTGCTCGGGCGTCAGCAGGTCCATGCCGTCTGCATGCGCGCGAAGGTTCTTTAAAATCTCTCGGGCCGCGCCGGCCCGTTCGTATATGCGACGCGAAATTTCGCCGTAAATCTCGGTGCCGGTCAGTTCCTCGAGAAGCTCCGCACGGTCGTTGGAGTTTGCGATCAGGAAGGCGGTAAATCCCCCCTGCGCAAGCAACATGGAACGCGTGAAGCGCGAAAAGTCGAGACGGGTGATCTCCGTCACCAGCTTGAGCTTTTCGTTGATCTGATTCGAGAGGATTGTGCCGTCAGCCTTCGCCAGTTCCACCTTGGGCTGCTGGAGCGCGCCGTCAACTCTGTTGCGCGCGCGATGTTGGCTCCAGAACGCGCGGTAAACCTCGCTTTTCACTTCGAATTCGACTTCTGTGAAACAGTCCGCGGTATGACGCGTCATGATGTCGTTGACCGACGCGGACAACGTCTTGAGCCGTGGAGTCTCGTGGTAGAGCGCGAGGCAGATCGCATCGAGCAGTGTCGATTTGCCGGCACCCGTCGGACCGGTGATCGCGAACAGCCCATTGTCGGAGAAGGGTGGCTTCGTGAAATCGATGAACCACTCGCCCTTCAGTGAGTTGAGGTTTTTCAGACGCAGACTACGGATCTACATGCGGCATCCTCACAAGCCGCGACGACGATCGCCCGGTAGCGCTCGGTGAGCGACTGACGCAGGCAGTCCGTGAGGTCTTCATTTTCCAGCCGGCGAGAGAAGACGTCGTGCGGATCGAGCTCGTCGAGCGTGATCCCGGCATCCGCGGACAAATGCGCGGCTATGTTGCTGCGATCGCGGCGTATGCGAAGCACCTCCAGCGCTAAACCTTCGGCCAGTGCCTGAATTCTGGCCGGAAGATCCGAGAGGTAGTCATCCTCGGCGACCGTTACTTCGAGCCACACCGGCCGATCAGGCGTCGCATCCCGTGCAATGCGCGCAAATGCCTCGGCAAGCGAGTCCAGATTGCCGCGCAACGTGACGAGGCGCTGGAATACGGGGACGGGCAACGGTGTGACGGCCGCGAGGCCTGACTCGTCGAGGTCTACGAGTAGCATTTCTTTTTGCTGGGTTGCCTCGTCGAAGCTGAGCGGGATAGGCGAGCCGCTGTAGCGGATATGTTCGAGCCCGCCCACTTTTTGCGGCCGATGGATATGCCCGAGCGCCAGATAGTCGACGGGAGGAAACGCCGTTGTCGGAAACGCGTCGAGTGTGCCGACGTAGATTTCGCGGACCGATTCCGTCGAGCTCGCACCCACCGTCGTGAGGTGACCTGTCGCGATCAACGGCAAGCAACGCCCCATTTCTTTCGAGAGCGCATCCCGGAGCTCTCTCGCGGCATCGAACGTGGCACGGTAATAGGACTGAATTGAATTCATCAACTGCAGTCGCTTGTCTTCCGCGCTTCGCCCGGCTTCGCTCCGGATCACGTCGCGGGCGCGGATGAAGGGGATCGCGCAAACAATGCACCCCGGCGTGCGCTGCGCATCGGCGCGACGCAGTGGCAGTACACGTATCTGGTTCTCCGGCGCGTCGGCATGAGGAACGACATTCGCGGACAGGCACTCAAGCAATGCGCTGTTTTCCCGCAACGTCGAGACTGAATCATGGTTGCCGCCGAGCAGCAGCAACGCAACTCGGGCTTCGTGCAGGCGCACGACGAGTTGGCTATAAAGTTCGCGCGCGTAACTAGGGGGCGTGCCCGTATCGAAGATATCGCCGGCGATAAGAACCGCATCGACGGCGTGTTCGTGGACTTGAACGATGAGCCAGTCAATGAGCGCTTGATGCTCCATTTGACGACTCTTGCCCATGAAACTTTGACCCAAATGCCAATCGGAAGTATGGAGAATGCGCATGGTGAAACAAATGATTGCAATTTTCTGCTTATAGTATGAACCGAAACCATTGCGGCGCCATGTCGATATTTCGCGCCGAGCTCCTAGCGCACACACCGATCAGCTGCGGAAGGTGGCCGAGCTGCCGTCAAATCGAACTCCGCTTCGCGCAAGCCCTTGGGAGTTAGCGCCACCCAATGCAGCCGCGTCGACGAACGCACAAGGCCAACGCTGCCCTCGTAGGTCCACTTGATTGGCGACGGCTGAGTGCCGGTCAACTCGATTGACGAAGGGGTGAGACGCAGGTGAAGCAGCCGCCCATCCTGTGACGGTGTGAATGCGCGATCGCCGACGATCGTAATGGCAGACTCGCGCACCGACCCCGGCATGCACGCGAGTGTGGCTGTGGTCGCGCCGCTTTCGTCGATCAGTTGCGCGAAGCCCTTTCCATCGGCGCCGGTCGCAATCACGACAAAACGGTCGATCGACGGCACGAACGCCGCCGCGTACGTGTAGTACCGCAGGCGAGGCGCGATCACCCTAACTTCGCCGAGTGTGCCGTCCTCTGGATTGAACGATGCAACCTTGAGCCGCGCATACGTCTCACCGCTCACGTATTGCTGCCATAGAAGCAACGCGTGCGTCGGCGACCCTGCGATCATCGGCCACCATTCTCGCTTGTTGCGTGCGACATCGACAGAACGGAGCAGTGTGCCGCTCTCATCGTAAGTCTTCACATAAACGCCATCGCCCGTGCCCAAATTGTCGACGCCACCGCCGTCTATCCAGTCATTCGAAAAAAAGACGACAAAGCGCGAGCCCACCGCCGCCACATGACCCGAATGGCCGCCAGGCTGGACATCGTTCGGATAGGGATGAACGTCTTTCAGACTCGCAGTGTATATGCCATAGCGCTGGCTCACCTGGTCCGGCGTATTCCAGCCGTCCTCGAACGTCACCATGACGCGACCCGCATCGTTTTGCGCAACTGATACGGGCTCCTGCGCCTCGGGCCGGCTAATAAATACCTTCGCCTTGCCGAGTTTGGCCTGCTGCGGCGTCCAGTGCGCGATATACACATCGTGGGTCCAGTTGCGGTCCGGGCCGGCGCCGCCTGGCGGCAGCCCGGAACTGCTGAAGAACACAGTCGAGACACCGCCCGCATCGGTGGTCACGCCAATGCCATGCATATAGGCGCGAAGGTCACCGTTTGGCACGCGGGAGTTGCTCGCAGCTTTTGCTCCAGCCGGAAATGCAGCCGGTATTAAAAGGCACGCGCCAATCATTGCCAATAATCCAAACGTAGTTCGCATGGTGTTCGCCTATTCGACGGTAACGGATTTCGCCAGGTTGCGTGGCTTGTCGACATCAGTACCCCGCGCACAGGCGGTGTGATACGCAAGCATTTGTAACGCAACCACGTGCAGGATTGGCGATAGCGGGCCATAGTGGTCAGGCAGGTTGATCACATGCAAACCGTCTGCGCTCGCGATCTTCGCGTCCGCATCGGCCAGCACGAACAACTGGCCACCCCGTGCGCGCACTTCCTGCATGTTCGACTTCAGCTTATCGAGTAGCGCGTCGTTCGGCGCGATTGTCACTACCGGCATCTCGTTCGTGACAATCGCGAGAGGGCCGTGTTTCAATTCGCCGGCAGGATAAGCCTCAGCATGAACGTACGAGATTTCCTTGAGCTTCAACGCGCCTTCGAGCGCGATCGGATAGTGAATCCCTCGACCGAGAAACAACGCATGCTCTTTGCTCGCGAGAGTCTCGGCCCAAGCGATGATTTGCGGTTCGAGCGCAAGCACGCTGTTGAGCGCGGCCGGCAGGTGATGCAGTTGCCTCAGGGCGAGCGCCTCCTCTTGCTCATCGATGCAATTGCGTTGCTTTGCGAGCGTCAGGGTGAAAATGAACAGTGCGACAAGTTGCGCCGTGAAGGCCTTCGTCGATGCGACGCCGATCTCCGGGCCGGCGCTCGTTAAATATTGCAACTCGGTTTGCCTCATCATCGAACTGTGTGCAACGTTGCAGATCGCAAGCGAATTCCGATGCCCAATCTTTTGAGCCTGCTTAAGCGCGCAGAGCGTGTCGGCCGTCTCTCCGGATTGCGAAACGACTACCACCATCGAGCGAGGATTGACGACGCTTTTCCGATACCTGAATTCACTCGCCACTTCGACCTGCGTCGGTACGCCTGCAATCGCTTCGAGCCAGTATTTTGCGGTCAGCGCTGCGTAGTAGCTCGTACCGCATGCAAGCAGGAGCAAGGATTCGATCTCGCCGAATACCCGCTTTGCGTTTTCGCCAAAGAGATCTGGCGATATGGCGCGCACGGACTCGGTCGCATCGGCGACCACGCTCGGCTGCTCAAAAATCTCCTTTTGCATGTAATGACGGTATGGGCCGAGCTCCGCCATACAGTGGGTCGCATGTTGCGCCTGTATTTCGCGTCGCGCCGGTACGCCTTGCCGATCGAAGATGCATACGTTGTCGCAGGAGAGAACCGCGACGTCGCCTTCTTCCAGGTAGATGAACTCTTTTGCCGTACCCGCGAGTGCCATCGTATCCGACGCGAGATAGTTGCTCCGCTCGCCAATGCCGATCACGAGTGGCGAGCCTGACCGCGCACCGATGACGCGGTCCGGTTCGCTTTTCGCGAAAACGGCGATCGCGTACGCGCCGTGCAGTCGCCTCAGTGATTTTTGTACCGCCGCGAGCAGGTCGCGCGACGCGTCTTGCTCGCGCGTGTAGTGAATCAGATGCGCAATGACTTCGGTGTCGGTATCTGACTCGAAAATGTATCCAAGCGCCTTTAGCTCATCGCGCAGCGCTTCGTCATTTTCGATGATGCCGTTGTGGACGAGCGCAATTTCTCCGCGTGAAAATATCGGATGCGCGTTGTCGGTGACGGGGGCGCCATGAGTAGCCCATCGCGTATGCGCGACGCCGATGGTGCCCGACAGCCCCGATTTCTCGACCTGCGCCGCGAGGTTTGCGACGCGCTCGGTGCTGCGCACCCGGCGCGGCTCCCCGTTCTGCAATACGGCGACGCCGCACGAGTCATAGCCACGATATTCCAGGCGTCGCAGTCCTTCCGTGAGGACTGCGACGACATTGCGTTGTGCCACTGCTCCGACGATTCCGCACATAGTGATGGTCTCCATCTGTGTTCCGTTCGTGCCGCTTGGTTTGTACAGATCATGCAGTCTCACGCTCTATTTCGAGCATTGATACGACATGAGAGAACATGCCGTTATCGTCGTGATACGCGACGAGACACCGGCCTGCTTCGCCGGATGGAATTTGGTGCGTCATGAGATTTGGCGCGTCCGCGCTTATCGGCATGCGGTGCATGCGATTCGCGCCCGTTACATCCGCCAGGCGGCCGAAGGTCCACAAAACGATGGACGTGGCGACAGCGGCAATGCCGGTAATGCCAGGCATGAACGCGTGAAGCGACAACTCTTCTTGACTGGCGTTGACCAGGCACCAGCGGATATACGCTGCTGCGAGCAGCCACGTGCAGAGCACGAGCAGCGGCCGCACGACGCGATACCACACGACCAAGCATAGTGCCTCGCTTTTGCTGGATCCGATCGCAAACTCAGCGACCGACTGTTTCGAAACGTCGATGATCGGAAAGTCCACGGTGCGTGCTCCTGTCAGGAAAAATGGTGGCGGGTTACTGTCACTTCTAGCGGGGCGCCGTACTGCGAGTGGTCACTATCCCCGTGGTGGATGAGTCGGCACTCCCACTCATCGCGACGGAAGAACGAATGCCGCGATCGGGACTGACCCAGCGGGCACGCATGCGCCGACGCTGGCTGACGACTGCTGGAAGCGCAATAACCGACGCAATCATGCTGATGGCCCAGAACGCCACCGGATACCACACGGTGTCGATGAAATAGCGCAGCAGGTGGCTGTCGTAGCGCCGGTCGATCAGACAGCCGACCAGCACTTGTGCGCAGCATGTGGAGAACAGAAACACACCCGTTCCGCGTGGCACGAAAGCAAAGCGCCAGCTTTCGGGTAGCGTGAAAAGCGCCGTCGCCGCCATCATCACGAGCGTGAACAACATGCAATAGGCCCATACGATGCTGACCGCGTACTCAAGAAAAATTGGCCACATCATCATATTGCGGCGGGTAAGCACCGCGCCCGCATACTTGAACAGCACCTGAATGCCGCCCTTTGCCCAGCGAAGCCGCTGCCTGTAGAGCCCGCGAAAGGTTTCAGGCATCAAAATCCAGCTGAGAGCCCGCGATTCGAAATGAACATGCCAGCCCTGTACCTGCAGCTTCCAACTGATGTCGATGTCCTCAGTCAGCATGTCGGAACTCCAGTAGCTGACTTCCTGTAGCGCTCGCTTGCGAAACATCGACACAACGCCCGACACCGTCAGCAAACGCCCATACATGTGCTGCGTACGTTTTATGAGACCGACAATCGACGAGAACTCGCCCACCTGCATTCGCCCGAGCAGCGATGAACGTGTGCGGATGCGAGGATTGCCGGTCACTGCGCCTACCGAGGTATCGTCGATAAAATGGCGCAGCATCCAGCTGATCGCTTCCTTGTCGAGCAGAGAGTCACCGTCGATACACATCAAGTACTCGGCGTCGCTCAGCATCGCGGCGGTCGTCAGCCCGATCGCCTTTCCTTCATTACGGTATTGATGTACTACGACCAGCTTCGGATAGACCTTGACCAGTTCGTTCAAAATCGCGCCCGTGTTGTCGCGACTGCCGTCATTGATCGCTATGATGTTGTAGTTCGGATAATTTAGCTGATCGAGACAGGCGATCACCTCGCGCACGTTATCCGCTTCGTTGTAGCAAGGTACGATCACCGACACTTTCGGATATTCGGTCAGCGGACCGACTGCTTTTTCCCCCTTGTCCTTCCGTTCAATCAGTGCATAGTGCAAAAGGCCTCCGACCATCCACAGATATGCCATCAACAGCGGGTAGTAGAAGACGAAATTAGAAATTACGCTCATCTGATTTTTCATTTTTATTCCTTATCCGGGTTACGCAGCGGTTCCAACCGGTGCCTAGCCCAACATCGCCTGGTTTAATCTCAACGTGCTTTGGATCGACATCACATCGCGCAGAACGGACGTGTCCGGCCGGTTTGCGAGAAAGTCGTCCGGGCCGTAGCCGAAATGGACGATGCCCACGGCGTTCAACCTCTTCATCTGGGCACGCAGAACGCTTGCGTCGACCGGCTGCTGCGTCTGGCGATTGACGGATGACAACTCGAACACCGCTTTTGCCGATGCGCCCTGATACTTCGTCACGGTCTCGGCGAGTCTGTCCAGCCAGCCGGATCCCAGGTGTTCGCCGACGATAGCCGGCGACGCGGGGACTGCGACGAAGTCGTAGTTCGCCACGCACGAGGCGAGGCTTTGCGCGAAGTTTCGCTCGGCATTTGCGTCAATGAGCGCTTCGGCAGGCAAGGTGCGCACGATCAGCACATTGCCGCCGCCTTGGTATGCGCGAACGCGCTCGGCAAGCTGATTCGTGAAGGCGTTCAGATACGCGGTTTTTCTGCTTGCCCAGCGCTGCATCAGATCGTCCGATGCGTGAATCCGCGCAATGTCACCGGGCAGCCCCCATGATCTGTAGACGGCAAGAGCGATTGCACTTGCGTCTTCATATGCGTTGAGCGTTGCGTCGGCCCCAAACACCAAACCGTTGAAACTCGAGTAGCGGGAAAGGTCATCGTAGATGCCCTGGATTGCTTCACGCGCAAGCGGATCGAACGGGCTTAGACGTGGCACACTTGCGGCGGCATTTGCATGCTCGCTGCCGGCCGCCGTTTCGACAAGACGTCCCGACGCGGCGTGCTCCGCCGGTAGCGCGAACCCGAGCAGCGGCATCCTCGCATAGACCTGTACGCCGGCGCGCGTGATGAGCTGCCATGCGACACGGTTGAAGAGGTCGGCGCGCATCGGCATGTGTTGGCTCGGGACGTACAGCGCGCGCGCAACGCCCGTGTTTTCCGGATCAAAAAATGCCTTCAGATAGACCGATTTCGGTTCGAGATCCTTGATCCGGTCGAGCAGGCGGCCGAGCTTCTCTTCGCTCTTTGCGTGATCGGCGTCGTACACTTCGTCGAGCGACACGTTGACCACGCGTTCCACGGGATTATGTTCGCCGCGATACGCACGCGGGGAGCGCATTTGTGCGATCAGCGTGCCGACGTCCCAATCGTACGACACCAGCAGACGGCGAATCTGAGTGAGGGGCACGTCCGGTGTGTTGGGGCCGTCATCGAGGGTGAAGTGAACAGCCATCCCGAGTGCCTGCGACGTCTTGATGAGCGTTGCGTTGTACATGCCGTACGGCCAGACGGCGGAGCGCACGGTAACGCCTGTATTTTTCTGGATCAGATCGACGCTGCGCTGCAGGTCCAGGTGAATCCGCGCCTGATATTCGTCATCGGTTTCGTAACGCTTGAGGTCGGCGAAATACAGGTGGGCGCTCGCCGCCGGCAGTTCATTGCCCTGCGGATTGGCGAGCGCGCCATGGTGCAAGTCATTCGTGTGAGAGGCGATTTCAACGAGGCCGGACTGCGCCATTTCACGTAGATCGTCCCAACTCATGAAGTAGCCAGGCGGCATGACTGATTTGTGGCTGATGCGCACCGACTCGCCCGCGGGCGTGTCGGTCCAGCGGGTGACGACGCCGATCAATGCCGGGTAGCCGTACTGCTGGAGCAACGCAAACCCGCGCGTGTACTGGCTCTTATAGGCATCGTCGAATGTGAGCAGCACGGCGCGTGGCGGCAGGCGCGGGCCGCCATTGCGCGATGCGACAATCTGATCGACGCTCACCGGGTGAAAATCCTTCGCCTTCAACCATGCGAAGATCGTGTTGAGCGTGGCCGTGCTGGTCGCGCAGGTGTCGGCTATTGTCGACACATCCGCATGCAGATCGTCGCGCACATCGTGGATCGCGAGCACGCGGAAGGTCAGGCCATCGTCCGTATCGGGCGGTGGCAGCCTGTCGAGCGCGAGGCCTGCCCGCGCGGCTGGTGCGGCGGACAGCGCCGCGGCAAAGGCGAGGAAGCGTCTGCGGCTGAGATTTTCCATGATGACCTACAGGGGGATGTTCAGGTTCAGGTAGACGAGCTTGCTTGTATCGCGCGTGCGATCCATGCGCTGGCTGGCCACGCCAATGCCGTACGCGAGCGATGCGTGCGCGCCCAGTTGCCATTGCTGTTCAAGACGCACTTCCCACAGAAGGCTGTTGTCGATGTTCGTCTGCCTGTAGCCGCCGACTGTGCCGTATATCCTCTGCGAGAATGACCTGTCCGCATCGCGCCACGGCGTCCACTGATATAGCGTGGTGATCTGTGCCGTCATATCGCGGTGAGGACTGAAGTAGGCAGTGTTGGCGAGCGTGTTGCTGCCTGTGCTTAGCTCGGCCCATGTCGCAATCATGTGGCGCGGCGTGTTGAGAAGGCGCTCATACCACGTGCCTACCCATTGCTGGTTCAGGTTGGTGTCGCTATAGCGGGAGACGCCATAGGCGAGATCGAAGTACCGATAGTCGTCCACGCTATAGCGGACGCTACCGGTTGCAGCGCGGCCAGTGATGCCTTGCTGATAGGCCTTCCATGGCAGCGTGTTGGTGTTGCTGTCTACACCGGCCGAGAATTTCCAGCGATCATCCGGCTCGTAGCTCAAGCTGCCGGCACCGCCTGTCCTGCCCTGCGGTCCCGTCGACTGATTCGCTTCGGCAGCGGCGTCGATGCCGTTGAAACGAAAGTCACCGCCGATGCCGTTGCGAAAGCGGCTCACGCTGTTTCCGTCGCCCGTGTTTGCGTGTCCGCTAAATTGATCTGCGAAAATGCGCCAATAAGTGGCGAACGGCATCGAATAGAGCAGTGTGTTGACGCCCCAGTCGTTGTCGGCGATAACTGAATTCCCTTTCTGTCCGTTCGCCGCGACGATCAGTTGCGGGCTGCGATAGGCGGTGTAGTCGTTCTGAAAGTTCCTGACCGTGTTGTTGTCGGGAAAGCGGTCTCCAAATGTCGAGTTGATTTCGGCGGCGCGGTCGTACTGATTGAGCTGCAGCGCGGTCCTTCCGAGCCCGGCGAGTGTTTCGATGTCCCCTGGGTGGTCGACCAGCGTGCCTTCGTACACCTTCTGAGCCTCACGCGGACGCTGCTGCACCAGCGAAGCATCTGATCGTGCGCTGATCAGCGCGGGGTCGAAGGGCGCTTCGTGCCGCAGTGCGTCGAGCGCTGCAATGCCTTCGCGCGTGTGGTCCGTGTAAAGCAGGTACTGCGCCTGCAGCTTTTTCACCCGGCCGTAGTCTTCATTGACATCCTCCGGATGTTCGGAGAGATCGGCGCGTATGGGTGTGCTCGCCGAGATCGACTTGAGCAGTTGTTGCGCATTCTCGTAGCGGCCCGAATCGAGGTATGCGAAAAAGAGGCCTTCCTCGACATCGATGCGCTTGAGCGCGTGAGGCTCGGACGAAGGCTGCAACGGTTCAAGCGGTGTGTGCAATGCGTTCTCGTAAGCGGGAGCGGCCTTGCGCGGGTTATCAAGATACGTATAAGCGTCGCCTGCCGCGGCATAGGTGTGAGCAGGCATCGGTTCGGGAGAGCGCGATAACACCTCGTAGAGAGCAGTCGCTTCTCTCATGCGCCCAAGATCTTGCAGCGCCGCAATACGTTCAACGAGAATCGAGCGACGCACGTCGGCGTAGTCGTCGCCGGCGGGGACGCGCGTGAGCAGCTCGTCAATGTGCTGAAGTGCGCTGCGTGTTTGAGTTAGGCGATCGGGTCCGTCAGATGCGAGCGACTGCTGGCGCCCCCAATGCACTTCGGTCTCGACGAGAAGCGCCTCGATCTGCAACAGATCCTTTTCAGAAAACACGCCGGGCCAAGTGCGCGCCTCCTGCAATGCAATTTGTGGCGAGCCGGCTCCAGCTTCTTCAAAAATGCGGCTGCGGAGCTGATCGCGTTCGGTTGAGACCTTTCCTGTAGCGACTTCCGCCGTTGGATCCGGCGCAGTGGTTGGCTGCGCGGCGCAGTAGCCACGCGCGAGCAGGAGCAACACCAAAGCTGTCGCCTTTACTGCGGCGTGCTCGCGGCGGCTAGAGCGTTTAATTTTCATGTTTCCTCGCTTGGTCGGTGCCGTTCCCAGACAAAGCGAGTCCTTACGCCTTGCGGGCAGCGTACGGCAGCAAGTCCTCGTGTCCAGCGTGCGGCAAGGTGTTTGTGTCTTATTCAACGTCGGCACCTGCGTCGTGCGCCGGGGTCAGAAAGCGAAGTCCGTACCAGCTGGCAGCTATACCTTTAGCTAAAACGTTCGCATGACGAAGCAGCGATGCAATGGAACGATAAGTGTCAAAAACGTTTCATCGTTGAACCAATGAAAGGGGTAGGGGCCCACGGAGGATGTGATCGTTTGTCTCGAGGCCGCTTACGGTACGGTGACTAGTGATGTAGGAACCGTGCGGTAAAAGCGTTTCAAATGTGAAGGGTCCTTGTGCAAGCGCCACGGAAGGTGGTGCTCCGAAAAGTTGCATGCAACGTCGCTTGCGATTGGACTTAGACAGGGGCGGGCTGCAAAAATGATTTCAGCGAAGCGAAGAAATGGGAAATGGGAGGCGGGGAATTACGACAATGCGCAAAGAAGTTCTTTGACCAGGGTGCGGCGCTTCGCCTGAGCGGCAAGAAAATCCAAACATGTTGGATAGCGCACAGAGAGGTGCGTGATAAATAAGATACCTTCACGCCGAAGCAAAAAGAATCTGTGAGGGGAAAATTCAGTTTTCAGGGATGCGGCATCTGCCAAAACCATCAGGAATAAAGAAGCCGGCCAATGTGCCGGCATCTTTCTCACAAGGCGCTGAATGTCAGATCGGTGTGCAGCCCGGCGGCATCGTCGCGTTGGTCTTCGCCACCGATACACTGGCGCCTCGGTAGCATTGAGCGTCAGCATGCCGTTGGCGTAACTCTTCGTCGACGCGTTGCCCATCTCATCACGTAGCGTGACGCAGCCGCTCGTGCCTGACCGTGCCATGAGTTGGCGAAGGTTGTGTATCTCGTTCATCAAGGCGTTGGCCGCGTTCGCCGGGTTCGGGTCTGTCGCGAGACGCTCGGGCGGGTGCGACGGCGAAGCGCCCGCGTCGCCGTACCCGTGGGTCGCAACGCCGTCGATGTACCGTGCAAAGCCGAGGGGCGCAAGGCGCGCTTAGACGTTGGATGGTCAACGTGGTTGCTGTGCGAGCAGGCGCAATTGAAGGTTCGACACAGACCATTTGCATCGATTGGAGACGGACCGTGGAATGCCGACTCCTTGCCGGCCGTGCGACGCGTATGTCACGCGCGAATATGCCGCACCGTTGCGCTCGCGGGCCGAGGCGATGGTGCATAACTGGAGGACGCTAGGTCCATTTGCTTCGGCCGCCTGATAAATCGCTGCGAACGAAGCAAACTAAAAATTCACGAGAACACGTCAGTCTGAATAGAAATAAAAACCCCGCCCTTTCCCCCAAGGGGACTCCCTTCGGGGCGTAGGGAGGTGCGCCGAGGCTCCGGCATGAAGGCCGGTTCAGGACGGTTGCGCGCGGGTTAGCGCAACTCAAGCGCGCGCAGACGTGCATCGAGTTCGTCGAAATCGATGGAGGAGGGCGCCTGGCTATTGCTGCGGCTTTCTCCAAGTTGGAACCAGTTGCTGATCTGTTGAAGGATGTAAGCAATCATCATGTTCTCCGTGCGGGGCGTCAGGGGGGTGTTGCCGAGGGTTTTCCCTAGTAGGGTTACACCGGATTATAGACGTGTGCGCGAAGGTTACCAGTGAAATGCTTGAATGGCTTGCATTCCTCAGTGGAATGAGCGCTGCAGAAAAGGCGCTCGAAGCGCTTGGACACAGCGGATGTGTGGTGGCTGTATCCGACCATCGTTGCCCAACCCGCGCCTTCGGCGGCTTTCTCCCGCGCATCCGTTAAAATCGCGGAACGCGCGATCTTCCATCGCCGCCTGATCAATCATCCTCATCGACGAAAAATCAAGCGAACGGCCTCGTTGCATCCGCATTCATTCGGATGGCACACGCCGTGGCCGCGCAACGCATGCGCCTTCAAACCCGATGCAACGAGGGTGCGCATCAAAATTCAGCTGGAGAATGACCGTGTTTACTTGCAGAAACCAGAGCTGCGGAATGCAGTGGGAGCAGTCCGACGTTGTCATCAAGAACGAAGGGCAGGGGTTGCTATTTCGCTGCCCGATGTGCGGTGCGCGCAACTATGTCGAGCGGTTCGACACTCACGATGGCTCGATCGTCTACAAGCAGATCGAAGGCCGTCCGTTCAACTGATCCAACGCTCTCGACATGACAAATAGACCAATAGCCACGCCCTTCAGCGAGCTGCCGCTCGCTCCCGCAACACTCGCCAATCTCACGCAACTCGGCTATGTCGACATGACGCCGATCCAGGCGGCGAGCCTGCCATTGGCGCTCGCGGGACACGACCTCATTGCGCAAGCGAAGACCGGAAGCGGCAAGACAGCGGCATTCTCGCTCGCATTGCTCGCACGGCTTGATGTGCGCCGCTTCGACGTGCAAGCCATGGTTTTGTGTCCGACACGTGAACTTGCAGATCAGGTCACGCAAGAGATCCGCCGCATTGCGCGCGCCGAGGAAAACATTAAAGTTTTGACGCTGTGTGGCGGCACGCCCATGCGTCCGCAGACAGCGAGTCTCGAACATGGCGCACACATCGTCGTCGGTACGCCGGGGCGCATCATGGACCATCTGGAGCGAGGCAGCCTTGCGCTCGGCGCACTGAATACGCTTGTGCTTGACGAAGCGGACCGGATGCTCGACATGGGTTTTTTCGACGATATTGCGACAGTTGTGCGTCAATGTCCGAAAGAGCGTCAAACGTTGCTTTTCTCAGCGACTTATCCGGACGGCATTGCCAAGCTGAGCGAGCGGTTTTTACGCAAACCGAAGGAAGTGACGCTTGAAGAGCGGCACGACGACAGCAAGATTCGCCAGCGCTTCTACGAAGTGACTGAGGACGAGCGGTTGCATACGGTCGGCATGTTGCTGAATCACTATCGTCCGGTGAGCACGCTCGCGTTCTGCAACACGAAACAGCAATGTCGCGATTTGCTCGATGTGCTGCGTGCGCAGGGTTTTTATGCTCTTGCGTTGCATGGTGAGCTTGATCAGCGCGAACGCGATCAAGTGCTGATCCAGTTTGCGAACCGCAGCTGTTCGGTGCTTGTCGCCACGGATGTCGCGGCGCGTGGTCTCGACATCACGCAACTCGAAGCCGTGATCAACGTTGACGTGACGCCCGATCCCGAAGTGCATGTGCACCGCATTGGCCGCACAGGCCGGGCAGATCAGGACGGTTGGGCGCTGAGTCTTGCGAGCATGAACGAGATGGGGCGTGTTGGCGGTATCGAGCAGGCGCAAAAGCGCGAGGTCGAATGGCATCCGCTTGCCGAACTTGAGGCTGAAAGCGCTGCACCGTTGTTGCCGCCGATGGAGACGCTGCAAATTCTCGGCGGACGCAAAGAGAAGATCCGTCCCGGCGATGTGCTTGGCGCCCTGACGGGCGAAGCGGGGTTTAGTGGCGCGCAAATCGGCAAGATAAACGTGACCGAATTTTCGACGTATGTGGCGCTCGAGCGCGGCATTGCGCGCGAGGCGTTGCGTAAGCTGAGCGCGGGCAAGGTAAAAGGGAAGAGGGTGAAGGTTCGTTTGATGGACGAATAGCATCACGGTGAATCGTGACTGCGACGTTCTCAGGTGTTCATGAGCCGAAGAATGGAGCAGAGGAACCAGGCGGCTGACCCGAGAAAGACGAATACCGCTGCAGCCATGAGCACTTTCTCGAGCGACAGCCGGCTCCAGTAGCTGTTGAACAATTCGCGCGGAAGCTTCAATCGGTCAATTACGCCCATTTGATTCTTTGGGGTGATGCAATTGGAGCTCATTTACTGCATCCGCCGGCATCGTTACGCGCCGCTCCAACGCCACGATGCTTGAAGCCGAGTGCGCAGGAAGTCCACGAATAGACGCACCCGGGGTGCAAGGTGTTGTCGCTGTGCGTAGATGGCATGAAGTGGCGCGGCGCGCATTAAGTACTCAGGGAGGACGCGCTGCAGCCGACCGGCCTCGATATCGTCTCCGACATCCCAAATCGACTGCAACGCGATACCAGCACCCTCCAACGCCCAAGCATGGGCTGCGTTGCCGTCATTCGTAACCAGTGCTCCTTTTAGCGGAACGGATGCGTTTTCGGGGCCTTGAAACTGCCATACGGCGCGTTGCTGCTTGCCGATGACGATGCAACGATGCCCTGACAGATTGTCTGGGTGCGTCGGCGGTCCGTGCTTCGCCAAATAGGTCGGCGAAGCGCACAAAACCAGGAAGTTGGGCGCCAGCTCGCGGGCGATGATTGAGGAATCGGACAGATCGCCAAAGTGAATTGCGACATCCACGCCGCTCGCGAGCATATCATCTGCGTCGGTCAATTCAAGATTGACGGAGAGATCCTCGTAGCTCCTGGCGAACTCGGCAATCATAGGGGCAATTTTCGCTCTGCCGAATGCATGCGGCGCTGTCACTCGCAACGTGCCGCTTACGGCGCCGCGACGGCCCGACATAAGACTTTCGGCTTCTTCTATCTCGGCCAGAATTCGGAGCACCTGGCGATGGAAAATCTTGCCTTCCTCGGTCAACGTCGAGCGCCGCGTCGTGCGCTGGATGAGCAGAACCCCAACACTCTTTTCGAGCTTGGCTAGACGCCTGCTTACTACCGCCGAAGACATATCGAGCTCGCGAGACGCCGCGGAAAGACTTCCGGTAGCGACCACGCGCGCGAAAGCGAGCAGGTCCTGCAAATTATCGATCACGAGCGACCCCGATACGTGGCGAAGGAAAGAATGCACTTCCCTGAGATCGTCTTTGTACCGGGGACTGAAAGCTATCATACGTTCGTATGTCGCTCGCACTATGCGTGCCCAGCACGCCGGGCTCAAGCCCGGTGTGCCTTGTCCGACGCGTTTTCCGCTACTTCACTGCGACCGTGTCGGGGTTGCCGCCGCATGGGTTTGGGCGCGAATCTTCGCAACTTGCGCTGCGTCGACTGCCGGTGCGTCGTTACCCCAACTCTTGCGAATAAAGGTGACGATGTGAGCGACCTCATCGTCCGTCAGTCGGTCGCCGAAGGGCGGCATGGCAAACTGTGTCGGAACGGTTGACGAGCTGGTCTCCGTACTGCCGTTGAGCACAATGTTGACGAGCGAATTCGGACTCGGCGCATTGACCACGGGGTTGCCGGCCAGCACGGGGAACGTGCCTATGTACCCTTTGCCCGAAGACAGGTGGCAGGCCGCGCAACTGTTCAGGTAGTCCAGCGAGCCGGGCATCGAAACGTTGCCGCTGGCGAGTGCTGTAGCTGCGGCGCTCTGGTAGGCGAAGTGCGAGGCTGAGTGGCTGCCGGCTGACAGCGATTTCAAATAACTCGCAATGGCGTCGAGGTCGGCGTCAGTCATGTGCTGCGTGCTATGCACCACAACGTCTTGCATCCCGCCGAATGCCGCGGTCTCGCTGTTGCGGCCCGTGCGCAGGAATTCGACGATGTCCGCTTTGCTCCACCGTCCGAGGCCCGTCATGTCATCGCCGCGCAAATTGTTGGCGACGTGATGATCGACCATGCCGCCGGCCAGGTAATCCACCCCGTCCGCGTCCGTCAATGCCTTTTCCTGCAGGCCCACACCGCGCGCGGTATGGCAGGTACCACAGTGAGCAAGCCCTTCGACGAGATAACGACCCCGATCGAGGATAGCGGCGTCGTTTGGCGCGCCATTTGCCGTGGCGTTTGCCCCGTTGCTTGCCGCAGCGGGTCCGACCGTGGGCTGCAATGCAGGGCTCACCGCGGGCGCAAACATCCACCGCCAATACGTTAGGGGCCAGCGCATGGACAGAGGCCAGGGAATCCCCGGCGCGAGGTCGTGCGCCGAAACCGGTTTGACGCCATGCATGACATAGACGTAGAGCGCGCGGATGTCTTCATCGCTCACATGCG
>JAXDQB010000313.1:0-9464 GCA_034668065.1 Paraburkholderia sp. | reverse complement strand
GATACGGCGAGTGCGCTCTACGAATGGGACTACCCGCGTCAGATCATGGCATTGCGCATCGCAGAGGCGGCCGGCGAACGCCCGAGCAACGACACGCTCTATCGCAGCGAATTCCTGCTCAAACGGCCATTGCTGCAAGCGCTGATGCCGGACGAAGCGCATCCCGGCGCCCAGCGAGTGCTGCTGATCGACGAGATCGACCGGGCCGACGAGCCGTTCGAGGCGTTCTTGCTCGAACTGTTGTCCGACTTTCAGGTATCGATTCCCGAGTACGGCACCGTGCGGGCCGCCCGCGCCCCGCTCATCGTGATGACGTCGAACCGCACGCGCGAAGTGCACGATGCGCTCAAGCGCCGCTGCCTCTATCAATGGATTGGCTATCCCGATCGAGAGCGTGAGCTCGCGATCGTCGCGGCGCGCGCGCCCGAGGCGAGCGCCGAGTTGCAGCAGCGCACCGTCGGCTTCGTTCATCGACTACGTGCAATGGACCTTTTCAAGGCCCCCGGCATCGCCGAAGCGATCGATTGGTGTCGCGCGCTTGCCGCGCTCAGCGTCACCGAGCTCGATCCGCAGTCGGTGCAGGACACGCTCGGGGTGCTACTCAAATATCAAGACGACCTGGCCCGCGTCGACGCGGAGCGCATCGCGCAATGCCTCGTCATGCCGGAGTGATCGATGGCGCGCAGGGAGCACGACGCGAATGATCTCGAACGTCAGCCGCCTCCGACGTTCGCGCGTAACGTAGTGCACTTTGTGCGTCTGCTACGCGCAGCGGGCTTGCCGATGTCACCCACTCATGCCGTCGATGCGTTGGCCGCCTTGCGCCTGGTCGACATCGGCCGCCGTGACGACGTACTGGCAGCCCTTGCGGCGACACTCGTGGCCGCCCCCGACGAACGCGCCCTCTTCGAGGGGGCCTTCGACATTTTCTGGCGCGATCCCGATTGGGAGAGCCGACTGCGCGCGATGATGCTGCCGAAGGCCCGATGCGAAACACCCCCACAGGTGCGCAACAATCGGCTTGCCGATGCACTCGCAAGCCGATCGAAAGTATCGCCACCGGCCGCGGTGAGCGATGCGACCCGGCACGAACTACATGCGCGCATCACGTTCAGCCCTGAGGAAAATTTACGTCACCGTGATTTCGATACGTTGAGCGCCGACGAATGGCGAACGCTGCGTCATATGATCCGCAACCTGCGCATCTCACTTGGGACCGAATCGACACGCCGTTTGCGCGCATCCTCGCATGGCACCCATGCCGATTTGCGCGCCAGCGCACGACAAGCCGTGCGCGAAGGCGGCGACTGGGTTGTTTGGAAATACCGCGCCGTACGCGAGCGGAAGCCGCCGCTTGTGCTGCTGCTCGATATCTCGGGATCGATGAGCAGCTACTCGCGAGCCGTACTTTATTTCTGTCATGCTCTGCTGCACTCGCGCGAGCGGCTGCAACTTTTTCTTTTCGGCACCCGCCTCACCCATGCCACGCGTGCGCTGCGCGAACGCGATCCCGACATCGCGATCGCCACGCTTGCTGAACACGTGTCGGACTGGTCGGGCGGAACGCGCATCGGTGCGGCGCTCGCGGAATTCAACCGCCGCTGGGCGAGGCGCGTCCTCGCCGGGCGCGCCACCGTTCTCCTTGTAACGGATGGCCTCGATCACGAGGCGATCGATCTTCTTGAGACCGAAATGGCGCGGCTCGCGCGATTTGCGCATCGAATCGTCTGGCTCAACCCGTTACTGCGTTATGCGCAGTTCGCACCACGGGCACGCGGCATTCAGGCTATCCTGCCGCATGTCGACGCACATCGTCCCGTTCACAATCTCGATAGCTTGAGCGCGTTCGGGCGCGACTTCGCTGAGCTTTCACGCGCTCCGCGCGTGCGCACATGCGAATCATCATCGGAAGGAGCGGTGCCATGGAATTGACCGAGCAGTACACGCTTGCCGTTTCGCAACAGCGCGCGTGGGAAGCGCTGAACGATACGGCCGTCCTGCGGGCCGTCATCCCGGCCTGCGAAAGCATCGAGGCGGACGGCGAAAATGCCTACACCGTCTCGATGCGTGCGACCGTCGGGCCTGTCAAGGCGCATTTCCAAGGGCGCATGACGCTCACGGACATCGACGCACCGCACACCTACACCGTTGTCTTCGAAGGCCAGGGCGGCGCGGCGGGTTTCGCGAAAGGCAGCGCACACGTCACGCTCGAACCGGTCGACGAGTCGTCGACAAAGCTTTCGTATTTGGCGAAAGCGCAAGTAGGCGGCAAGCTTGCGCAAATCGGCTCGCGTCTTGTGGATGGCGCGGCGCGTAAAATTGCCGGCGAATTTTTCAAACGTTTCTCAGCACATATGACAGGCGAAGCCGAACCCTCCGCGCAAGCGGAAGGTGCCGACGCGACGGACGAGGATGCCAGTGCGCAACCCGCCGATCCGTCCGTGCGGGCCGCCGAGGCGGCCGAGCATGCGCCTGCAGGAAAAGGACAAAAATCATGGAAAGCGTGGATCTCGAAGTTCTGAGATCGAGCGTACGGTGGCTCGGCGAAAGCCATCGCGTATTGCTCGTGACGGTGGTAAAGACCTGGGGTTCGTCGCCTCGCCCGCAAGGCGCAATGCTCGCGGTTCGCGACGACGGACTGGTCATGGGCTCGGTGTCGGGCGGCTGCATCGAAGACGACCTGATCGACCGCGTACGTCGCAGCGGCATCGAACAGACGCGGCCCGAAGCCGTGAAATACGGCATTTCGGCAGAAGAAGCGCACCGTTTCGGACTGCCGTGCGGCGGCACCATCGAGCTCGTGCTCGAACCGCTGACGCAAGCGAGCGCCATCGATGAGTTATGCCGTCAAGTCGGCGAAGGCCGGCTGATTGCGAGAACCCTCGACATGGTGACCGGCATTGCAACGCTTGCCCCGGCGCAAGCGACGGACGGCGTGGCCTTCGACGGCAAGCGGCTTTTGACGATTCACGGGCCCCGTTACAGGATGCTCGTGATCGGCGCGGGGCAGCTTTCGCGCTATCTCTGCAGCATTGCGGCGGGCCTCGACTATCAGGTCACGGTGTGTGATCCGCGCGACGAGTACACCGACGAGTGGGACGTTCCCGGCACGACGGTGGTTCACACGATGCCCGACGACACCGTGCTCGACATGAAGCTCGACGAACGCTGCGCCGTGATTGCACTGACGCACGATCCAAAGCTCGACGATCTCGCCTTGATGGAGGCGCTGAAAACGCCTGCGTTTTATGTCGGCGCACTCGGCTCACGCCGCAACAACACAGCGCGGCGTGAACGCCTCAAGGAGTTCGATCTGAGCGACGCCCAGTTGGCGCGGCTGCATGGGCCTGTTGGTATCTTTATCGGCAGCCGCACGCCGCCGGAAATCGCGATATCGATCCTGGCCGAAGTGACTGCCGCCAAGAACGGCGTTTCGCTGCCGACGCTTCTGCAGGTTGAAGGCGCAAAGGCCGCGAGAGAGCAAGCGGCAAACGTTGGCTAGTCAGAATGACTCCCATTCACGCTCGCCTGCAACATGGGGCAATCCGGTTGTTGCAGATTCGACCGCGGCCGGCTCCGCGCGACGGTCCGACAACCGCTGGACTGGCTTCGTCGCAACCCGCTTCGCCGGCGCCTTGGCCGGCCGTGCGGCAATCACCCTCACCGGCGCCCGGGCCTGCGTCATGGCGAGCGGCGCATGTCCTGACTCGGTCTCGGCGACCTTGAAGACGGCCACCGCGTCGCGCAATGCCTGTGCCTGTTGAGCCATCGATTGCGCCGCAGCCGATGCTTCTTCGACCAGCGCGGCATTCTGCTGAGTCACCTGGTCCATCTGGCTGACGGCCGTATTGACTTGCTCGATACCGGTGCTCTGCTCCTGCGACGCCGACGAGATTTCGCTCACGATGTCGGTCACCCGTTTGACCGACTGGACGATTTCGTCAATCGTGCTGCCCGCTTCCTCAACGAGCTTCGAGCCGGCATCCACCCGGCTCACGGACTCTCCAATCAGATCCTTGATTTCCTTGGCCGCCGTCGCACTGCGTTGGGCGAGTGTGCGGACCTCGCCAGCCACGACGGCAAACCCGCGACCCTGTTCGCCCGCTCGAGCCGCCTCGACTGCCGCGTTAAGTGCGAGGATGTTGGTCTGAAACGCGATGCCTTCGATCACACCAATGATCTCAGACATCTTCGTTGAACTGGCGGAGATCCCATTCATGGTCTCGACGACGCGGCCCACCACTTCACCGCCGCGCTGCGCGATAGCCGATGCGTTCTCGGCCAGTGTGCTCGCCTGCTGTGCGCTGTCTGCGTTCTGACGGACGGTCGCAGTCAGCTCCTCCATGCTCGAAGCGGTTTCTTCGAGCGAAGCGGCCTGTTCTTCGGTGCGTTGCGACAGATCGGTGTTGCCGGCCGCCAATTGTTGAGTGGCTGTCGAAATCGTTTGGCTTGCCTGCTTGACGCCGCTGACGATCGTCGCAAGTTGACCGATCGCCTCGTTCACCGAGTCCGCCAGGGCACCCACTTCGTCCCGGCGCGCAACGTCGACACTGACGGACAAATCACCCTGCGCCATGGCCCGGGCTCCGTCGACCACACGCTGTAGCGGACGAACGATCGAACGCGTGACCAGGATGCACAGGACCATCGCAATGATCACGGCCAAGCCCGCGGATACCCAGAGGACCACCCGTGCCATGTCGTAAGCGTCACGACTGTCCTGCACGGCGGCATCCATATCGCCTTGCTCGAAACTTAGAAAGTCCGTTTGCGCGTTAAGGAGCGCCTTTCGCGCCCCCGTTGCGCCCAACAGGGCCGCATGTGTGGCACTAAGGTCATGTGCCGCCAATTGATCAAGAACAGGCTTAATCGCCGCTGAATAGGGCGAGTGCACCAGTATCAGGTGAGCGAAGGCGGTCTGTCCGGCCGCCGTAATCATTCGGCCTTTCAAGTTCTGGTAGATCGCATCGTTCTTTTCGATCTGAGCCTTGATTTGGTCCAATATGGCTTGCTGTGCTTGGGGCGTCTGCTCATCGAGCGCGCCATACACCAGCGCACTTACCAGGTACGTCCCGTCCTTGACTTGATTTATGAGCCTTATTTTGTCGGCATGATCATCGACGATGTTTTTCGTGTTCGCATTCATGCGCCCCATTTGCACGCTGACCGTTGCACAGATCACCACCAGCAAAACGAGAACCGCGCCGAAAGTGGCGGCAAGCCGAGCGCCAATTTTCATGTTCATGCTTCATCTCCTCTTTTACCGCTCTGTAAACATCCGCGCCCATGCGGAGGTGCTTGGAGATTGCACTCTTCGCCGAGCATCAGTCAAAAATGCGGCTAAGTGCTCGGAGGGGGCGAAAGGCAGCCGATATCCGGGCCTGTACCCTTTGCAACTGACCAAATTCTTGCCATCGAACATCCACACCGCACCTCATATCTCCACAAGGTTATCGGCCTTGGCTCGCCGAACTTTAATCGAAAATGCGCAAGTTAACGTTGATCAAAACAATCTGAATGACCGTATCTTTTATGCAGGTCAAGCGCGACACGCACGAACGCGCATAAAGGCGCCAAAGCCGCAAGGCCCGCTCACACCAGCCATTAAATAAAAACTCAAGATTTAGCCGCGCCTACCGTTATTGCAGTGGCCAGGCCTCGTGCACCCGCTATCTCGCTGTTGTCGCCGCACTCGTCAGTAGGGCGGACCACGAATCACGGAAGAAGCCTGGGTGGCGGAAAGCATATAATGCCAACCCCAACGCCTTATGCGTGTCTCGAAGCCGAATAATCGAAAGTTTTGCAAGATTTGATGGGAAACGTGCGTGACCTTGATGAGTACTACGAACGATTAGGCTTGCCGCACGCGGCTTCGCCAGCGGAAATCAAGCGCGCGTATCGGCTCCTCAGAGCGAAGTACCATCCCGATCGCAACAAGGGGGTCGAGTCGGCGGTCGAACCGGCATTCAAGCGCGTGCAGGAAGCGTTCGAAATACTTACCGGCAAACGCGAACGGCCGACGACGACGCGAGCCGCATCGCATGCGGCCGGACGTGCGGCTGAGGCCCGGCACCGCAGCCCGAGGCCGGAAGACGCGGGGCGAACGGCCCGCCCTGCTTCAGGCCCCGGGGCTGGCTTCGCTTCGAGCGCCGGCGGCCCGCTTCCCGTACGCGGCGCAAACCGTCATACGCAGCTCTATGTGCCGCTCGAAGTGGCGATAAACGGCGGGGACGTACCCGCCAGCTATCAAATTAGCGCGACATGCCGTCAGTGCCATGGCATGAGCGCACCTCATATGGCCAAGCCGTGCGAGCATTGCGGCGGGCGCGGCCGCCTGCATGAAGAAAGGGTGTGCGAAGCGTGCGCGGGCCGCGGGCGCGTCAAAAACACCGTATGGTGTGCGGCCTGCAACGGCAAGGGCGTTGAACTCCTTCCGAAATCCAATGCCATCGCCGTGCCGCCCGGCGCGTGGGACGGCCAGCGACTGGTCGTGACGGGCGGCGGTTTTCCTGGGCTGCACGGCGGAGCCGCCGGTGACGCAATTTTTTCGATCGCCATCCTGTGCGGCTCCGACCTGCAGCGCGACGGCCTCGATCTAAGCGCAAACGTCGAGATCGACTTCGTCACCGCAACGCTCGGCGGGCCATTCGATGCCAGGGTGTTCGGGCGCGATCTGCGCTTGACGATTCCGCCGAACGCCAAACTTGGCAGCATCATCCGGCTACCGTCTCACGGGCTCTCGGACAGCGCAGGGCGGCGGGGAGAACTGAAGCTGCGCATCGTGCTCGTCATGCCGCAGGAAGCCGCCCATCTGACCGTTGAGCAACGTCGGCTCTTTCGGGAAATGTTCGACGATGCGGCGCGCCGAAGCGCATCGGCTGCCTGCTAGAAAGCTATTGCAAGTCCATCAGGAATCTATCAGAAAACCATTAGGACTCCTTCTTTTCGACAAAGCGTCCGCACCCTTTCGAGCTTGCGCTTTCCAGCTCGGCCCCCGTCGCGGCGCTTATTCGCTTATTCAATAGAGAAGTCGATGCCCTGCGCCAGCGGCAACGCGGACGAATAATTCACCGTGTTGGTCGCACGGCGCATATAGGCCTTCCAGGCGTCCGAACCCGACTCGCGGCCGCCGCCCGTCTCCTTCTCGCCACCGAATGCGCCGCCGATCTCGGCACCGCTCGGCCCGATATTGACGTTCGCGATGCCGCAATCGCTGCCCGCAGCGGATAGGAATCGCTCGCTCTCGCGCAAATCAGTCGTGAAAATGCACGAAGAAAGACCGTGCGACGCAAGGTTGCTCAACCTGATTGCATCGGACAATTCGCTGTATGCGAGAACGTACAGAATCGGCGCAAATGTCTCCTTGAGTACGATGCACGTCTGCGACGGCATCTCGACGATAGCCGGGCGCACATAAAAACCATTCTCGTACCCGGCTACGATCTGACGTTCACCGCCGAACACCTTTGCGCCTTCGCGCTTCGCTTGTTCGAGCGCAGCCTGCATGCGGTCGAACGATTGCGCATCGATAAGCGGTCCCATCAGCACGCCCGGCTCAAGCGGGTTGCCGATGGCTACCTTGCCGTAGAGCGCCTTGACGTGCTCGACCGTCTCGTCATATACGCTTTCGTGCACGAAGAGACGCCGCAGCGTAGTGCAGCGCTGACCGGCCGTGCCCACCGCTGAAAACACGATGCCGCGCAGCGCGAGCGCCATGTCGGCTGTGGCGGACACGATGCCGGCATTGTTGCCGCCCAATTCGAGGATCGATCGACCGAAGCGGCGTGCGACCTCCACGCCCACGGCGCGCCCCATCTCGGTGCTGCCGGTGGCGCTGACGATATTCGAACGCGGATCGGAAACGAGCTTTGCGCCAACCTCGCGGCCGCCGATAAGCAGACTCGTCAGGCCCTCGGGCGCGTCACTGAACTCCGTCAAGGCATCCCGAAGAATCTTGTCGACCGCCAAGGCGGTAAGCGGCGTTTTCTCTGACGGTTTCCAGACCACGGCATTGCCGCAGACGAGCGCAAGAGCGGCGTTCCACGCCCACACCGCAGCCGGAAAGTTGAATGCGGAAATGATTGTGCATACCCCCATCGGGTGCCACGTCTCCGCCATGCGATGGCCCGGACGCTCGGATGCGATGGTCAAACCATACAGTTGGCGCGAGAGACCCACCGCAAAATCGCAGATGTCGATCATCTCCTGCACTTCGCCCAAGCCTTCCTGCAAAATCTTGCCCGTCTCGAGCGTGATGAGAGTGCCTAGCGCACGCTTGTGCTCGCGTAGCTTGTTGCCGAGCAGACGTACCAGTTCTCCGCGCCTGGGCGCCGGCACTTCGCGCCACGTTCCATAAGCGTCCCGCCCTCTGGTAAGCGCCGCATCGACATCAGTTGCGGTATGGCTCGCCACGCGGCCAATGAGTTCGCCGTCAATCGGCGAATGAACGGCAATGTCGCCCGTTTGCGCAAAAGGGGAAATGCCGAGCTCGGACAGAATGGTCGATTCTTTCATCGATGCGGCCTCCAGAATATTAAAGTTTCCGATACGAAACTTTTATTACGTTCGGAATATACACGCGCGGGATGGATCGCGGCAACCGACGGTCAAGGGAAGCGGTCCGGAATATCAGTTCCGTTTTGGGACCGGTTAGCGATCATGCCCGTTGGAGACCGACGGTGGCCCAAGCGGACGAGACACTTCGAGTGGTGGTTCGCGGCCTGGAATGTCGGGAATTGCTGAATGTTATGATCGCAAACGCATAACACCAATCAACGGCCCCCGAACTTTCGCATGGTCAAGCCCCTCTTGAAGCCGACCGAGCAGGGCTCGTCGGAACTTGGCAGGCGCGTCAAAGCTGCGCGGCTCCAGCATGAATACACGCTCGATGCAGCAAGCCGCGCGTGTGGTGTGTCGCGCTCGGCGCTGTCGAAAATCGAAAACGGCATGATGTCCCCGACTTTCGACGTGCTTCAGAAAATCGTCCACGGCCTGAAGATCGACCTCGGCAAACTTTTTGGCTCGAATCCGAAACCCAATGCGAGAGGCCGGCGCGCGCTCACGCGCAGGGGGGCCGGGCAAACCCACTACGCCGGCTGCTATGAGATGGAACTGCTCGCCGCCGAGCTCGCGCAAAAGGCCATGCACCCGTTCCGGATTCGCATCAGGGCGCATTCGCTCGACGACTTCACCGAATGGGGACGACACGAAGGCGAGGAGTTCCTTTACGTTCTAAGTGGCAGCGTTTGTTTGTACTCCGAACTTTATCCCCCGACCCGTCTTGAGGCGGGCGACAGCCTCTACTTCGATAGCCGCACCGGACACGCGGCGGTCTCCATGAGCAAGGAAGACGCGGAAGTACTCTGGATCATCGACGAAGGCCATATCGCCGCCTATGAAGCCGGCGTCACGACAGGCAACCGGGTGAAGCGCCTGGCCTGAATTCACGTTCGGCGCCTCCGTAT
>JAXDQB010000312.1:0-2934 GCA_034668065.1 Paraburkholderia sp. | reverse complement strand
GATCTTTCTCTATGTCGGCCGCGTGGCGATCGAGAAGAACGTCGAGGCCTTCCTCGAGCTCGATCTGCCGGGGTCCAAATGGGTTGCCGGCGAAGGGCCGGCGCTTGCCGAGCTCAAATCGCGATACCCGGAGGTCAACTACCTCGGCGTATTGACGCAAGCCGAGCTTGCGAAGGTCTACGCGGCTGCCGACGTCTTCGTCTTTCCGAGCCGCACCGACACCTTCGGACTCGTGCTGCTCGAGGCGCTCGCCTGTGGCACTCCCGTCGCGGCATACCCGGTCACCGGGCCGATCGACGTGCTAGGCAGCGGGCACGCGGGCGCGATGAACGCAGACCTGCACGAAGCCTGCCTTGATGCGCTAAAGATCGACCGCGCAGATGCCCGTGCGTGGGCCGAACGCTTTTCGTGGCGTGCGGCCTCTGAGCAGTTCGTCGCCCATCTGAAGCCGCTTTCGCGAGCTCCACGCGGCGAGGAGAACGCCGCAGCATGAAGCGTGACGACCCGCTCGCCCCGCCTCCCTCCAATCCCTATAAAGGCAACCGTGGGCTCATGCGCGCGTGGCATGCGCTCAAAAACTCGGTCAGCGGTTTTCGCGTTGCCATCCGCGAGGAGAGCGCGTTTCGCCAGGAACTCACCCTTGCCGCAGTGCTCGTGCCGTGCGGCGCACTCGCTCCCGTGGACACCGTCTCTCACGTGCTGCTCATCGGCTCTGTCCTGATCGTGCTGGTCGTCGAGCTGCTCAATTCAAGCGTCGAAGCCGCCGTCGACGCATCTCGCTGGAACGTCACGAACTCTCGCGGCGGGCGAAAGATCTCGGCAGCGCCGCCGTGACGGTCGCACTTTTCACCTGCCTGCTCACGTGGGCCCTTATCGCCGGCCCCCTGCTGCTGGCGTGGATCGGACATTTCGCGGGCTAGCCGCCTGCTTGTCGCCTGCTTGTCGCCTGCTTGCCCCGGCGCGGCATTCGAAAAACAAAAAAACGGCCGGCGCCGCGACGCCCCAGGAAAACCCCAGTGGGCGCTGAGAAACAGAACGACCGGTTTATAATCAGCCGACAATACCAAGACATAGCAACCACGTTGGGCTGAAACGACACAGCTTCCAAATGAGCGCTGTGCGCGGGCCCGCGTGACAACACAGGGCCGGACGACATGGAAACAAAAGCTCCCCGCCGCACCCGCGAACGGATCCTCGAACTATCGTTGAAGCTTTTCAACGAGATCGGCGAGCCCAACGTCACGACTACCACCATCGCCGAGGAAATGGAGATCAGCCCCGGCAATCTTTATTATCATTTCCGCAACAAAGACGACATTATCAATAGCATTTTTGCTCAGTTCGAGCATGCGATCGAGAAACGGCTGCGGTTCCCCGAGGACCATCGTCCGACCATCGACGAAACATGGTCGTACCTGCAATACATGGCCGATTTCATGTGGCAGTACCGGTTCCTCTATCGCGATCTCAACGATCTTCTTGCCCGCAACCGCACACTTGAGACGCATTTCAAGCAGATCATCAGCCACAAAGTGCGCTTCGCCCGCGAACTGTGCGAACTCCTCGTTGCAGACGACGAAATGGTCGCAACCGCCGAGGAAATCCAGGTCATCTCAACCAACATGGGCGTCATCGCCACCTACTGGCTCTCGTACCAGTTCGTTATGCATCCGCGCAAGTACAACGATCAGGAAGCGATCCGCGTAGAGCTGCATCAGGTCAGCGTCCACGTGATCTCGATGATGGCGCCCTACTTGCGGGGCCGCTCGCGCCAGTTGTTCGACGATCTCGTCTTCGGCAGACGCCCCTTGCGCGAGTTTCACGCCTATCTGCCGCCGCGCGACCCCGCCCTCAAAACGGCGGTGAGGGGCGCGCAGCCATAAAGTCGATGTGCGTCTGCTGCGGTTCGTCTCTCGGCGCGAGCCCGCCAGGCGCGGTATCGGCCGAGCGACGGATCAAGCGCCTTAGAACGACGAACCGGGCTCGAGCAGAAACGCGAGCTCCTCATCTGTCGACTCTCGCCCGAGCACGGCATTACGATGCGGAAAGCGCCCAAAGCGCGCAACGATCTCCGCGTGCCGGTGCGCTGAGCGCACGTAGCCGCGCAAGCCGGTTTCCTGCTCCAGCGCTTCGAACAAGTGCACCGATCGCACCTGGCTCTCACGCGTCTCGTCGTGCTCAAAGGGCAGATAAGCGAACGCGCGGTGACGCGGTGACGGCAGGCGCCGCTCGGCACCCGTGTCGACGATGCGGCAGGCCGCCGCAAGCGCACGCGGATCGCCCGCGAACGCGTCGGGGCTGCCCCGATGAATATTGCGCGAGAACTGATCGAGCACGACGATGAGCGCAAGCGCTCCGAGCGGAGAACCCCGCCAGCCGTCGCACTCGCCACGCTGTGCAACTGCGAGTGTCGTGCCGAAGCGCGTGCGCAGCATTGCGTCGAATTCGTCGTCGCGAGCGAACCAGCGGTCCCACTCCTGCCCGAAACGCAGGGAGCCCGGTGCGCCGAACCAGAAATCGAGCACCTCGCGCGCGGCAGGCTCGAGCGTGCCGTAGTCGGCTGCTATATCCTCGGGCGCGGCGCCGCCGAGCGCGCCGCAGTTCACGTCCGCCGTCATGCGAACTCCAGCACGAGGCGCCGCGTGCGCGCACTCTTCTTTTCAAGCTTGGCAACGCGCAGCGCGCCAATCTCGGCCGTATTGCGCACATGCGTGCCTCCGCACGGCTGCAAATCGATGCCTTCGATACGCAAGAGCCGCACACGCCCCAGGCCCATCGGTGGCTTCACGCTCATCGTGCGCACGAGCTCGGGCCGCGCAGCCATCTCCTCGTCGGTGATCCATTCAGTGCCCACGCGATGCTCGCCGCCGACGAGCGCCGCAAGCCGCGTTTCGACAAACTCACGCTCGATCGGCTCGACCGTCGCAAAATCGA
>JAXDQB010000311.1:0-4787 GCA_034668065.1 Paraburkholderia sp. | reverse complement strand
AATCCTTCGTGAACTGCGGATCCTCCACGCATTCCATCTTGGCCCGCAGCGCATCGATGCGCGGATCGGCCGCCACCGCGTCTTCATAATCGGCCGCGGTTAGCCGCCCGAATACCAGCGGTACAGCGATCATGTACTGAATGCAGTGATCGCGATCGGCCGGATTGTTCAGCGGTCCTTTTTTGTCGATGATGCGAATCGCCGCTTCATGTGTGCGGATCGTGACCTTCGCGATGTTCTCGGTCGTCTTGCCCCTCGTCTTCAGGAGGGCATGGAGCGTCATCGCCGCTTCGGCGGCAGTTTGCGCATGGAATTCGGCCGGAAACGAAATCTTGAACAGCACATTTTCCATTACATACGTGCCATACGGGCGCTGAAAGAGAAAAGCGTTGCTTTTGAAGAGCACGTCGTAAAAGCCCCACGTCTGCGCCGTCAGCACGGACGGATAACCCATCTCGCCCGTCTTGGCGATGAGCGCGAGCCGTACCGCGCGCGAAGTCGCATCGCCCGCGGCCCATGACTTGCGCGAGCCCGTGTTCGGAGAATGGCGATAGGTGCGCAGCGAATGGCCGTCGACGAATGCGAGTGACACGGCATTGATCAGCTCATCGCGCGATAGTCCGAGCATGTGGCCGACCACGGCCGTCGATGCGACCTTCACAAGCAGCACGTGATCGAGCCCGACCCTGTTGAACGAGTTCTCAAGCGCAATGACGCCCTGGATCTCGTGCGCCTTGATCATCGCAACGAGCACGTCCTTCATGGCGAGCGGCTTCTTGCCGGCGGCGACGGCATTGCGCGAGAGCCAATCCGCTGTCGCCAGAATGCCGCCCAGGTTGTCGGAGGGGTGACCCCACTCGGCGGCGAGCCAGGTGTCGTTGAAGTCGAGCCAGCGAATCATTGCGCCGATATTGAAGGCGGCCTGTACGGGATCGAGCTGGAACGAAGTGCCGGGCACCTTTGCGCCGTGGGGGACGATGGTGCCGGGCACGATGGGGCCGAGCAGCTTGGTGCAGGCGGGATAGGATAGCGCCTCGAGACCGCAGCCGAGCGTGTCGATCAGGCAATTGCGCGCCGTTTCAAGCGCGGGCGCACGGCCCACCTCGAAATCGAGGACGTAATCGACGATATCGACGAGCACCGGGTCCGGATCTGGCCGAACGTTCGAGATAGAAGCAGACATCGAGGCCTCCTGATCGAGAGCGATCAATCGCGCTTCAGCGCATTTGCTTGCGTCGGGGCGGGGGCGCCTTGCACCATGTCGGCAGTCTTGCACTCGTCCGCAAGGCGCGCGCCGTCGTTGTCGGAGAACAACATCGCCTTTGTCGGGATCACGACGAGGTCGAGGCCCGTGGCGGCGTCGTGGAAACGGTCGGCGCCCGTGGTAGTCGTCTCGCGCGGCAAGTTGTAGTTCTTGTTCGCCCAATGGACGGTCACGATTTGATCGCGCTTCATGTCGCCCTTCAGATCGAACACGAGCCCTCCGTTGCAATCCCACTCGACTGAGCCTACCGGAACCGAATCGACTTTGGCGGTGGTTTCGCCCGACTTGCGCTTGACGATCCGGTGCTTCGGAGCGGGGGCCTTGCCCGTTTTCTTCTTGGCCGGCGTTGAGTGCGTGGGGTGCGCAGGGTGCGTCGATTGCTCGGTTTGGGCAACGGCATCGGTCGCAGCCAGGGCCATCGTGGCGGACATTGTGCCTATCAGGGTGGCGATCAGCAGTTTTTTCATGGGATATCGGGACCTTTAATAACTTTGAATCAAGTAAGGAGCTTGTCCGCTGCCGCGGGGCGCAGATAGGGAGACAGGCTCACGGACAGGGAGACAGGCTCACGGACGGCGGCACACGGCCGCGCGGCGGGGACTATTTTCTCCTATTTAGCGGTACGAACTTCATATTCTCGGGGCCCGTGTAATTTGCGCTTGGGCGGATGATCTTGTTGTCGATGCGCTGCTCGATGACGTGGGCGCTCCAGCCTGCGGTGCGCGCCATCACGAAGAGCGGCGTGAACATCGCGGTAGGCACGCCCATCATGTGATATGACACGGCGCTGAACCAGTCTAGGTTCGGGAACATCTTTTTTGCATCCCGCATCACGGACTCCAGCCGCTCGGCGATGTCGAAAAGTTTTACGTCGCCGGCCTCTTTCGAGAGCTTGCGCGCGACATCCTTGATTACCTTGTTACGCGGATCCGAAATCGTGTACACGGGGTGGCCGAAGCCGATCACCACTTCCTTGTTTTCGACCCGACGGCGGATGTCGGCCTCGGCTTCGTCGGGCGTCTTGTAGCGCGACTGGATCTCGAACGCGACCTCGTTCGCGCCGCCATGCTTCGGCCCGCGCAGCGCGCCGATCGCACCCGTAATGGCCGAATAGATATCCGAGCCCGTTCCTGCGATCACTCGGCTCGTGAAAGTCGATGCATTGAATTCATGTTCGGCATAGAGAATCAGAGACGTATGCATCGCCTCGACCCATGACCTGGGCGGCTCGTTGCCGTGCAGCAGATGCAGGAAGTGACCGCCGATCGAATCGTCGTCGGTTTCCACTTCTATGCGCCGTCCGTTGTGCGAGTAGTGGTACCAGTAGAGCAGCATCGAGCCGAGCGAGGCCATCAGACGATCGGCGATGTCACGCGCGCCGGGGATGGGGTGGCCGTCCTTTTCGGGCAGCACAGCGCCGAGCACGCAAACGCCTGTGCGCATGACGTCCATCGGATGCGCGCCGGCCGGCACCCACTCAAGCGCGGCTTTCACGTTCGCTGGCAGGCCGCGCAGCGCCTTGAGCTTTGCCTTATAGGCGGCAAGCTCGGACGGCGTTGGCAGTTTTTCGTGCACCAGCAGATAAGCGATCTCCTCGAACTCGCAGGTCGTGGCTATATCGAGGATGTCGTACCCTCGGTAGTGCAAATCGTTTCCTGTGCGCCCGACCGTGCACAGCGCGGTATTGCCGGCGCTAACACCCGAAAGCGCAACGGATTTCTTGGGTTTGAAACCCGATGGCGTTGCTCCTGAGGCATTATCGGCTTCGCTCATGACGTTTTTCCTGGAAGGCCAACGGAGAGATCAAAGCCACCTCCTAGGACGAAGCCGCGAAGAAGAGCGGCGCCGTTTCAGGCGGCAGCACCCTGCCTGTCGCACGTGCGCGACGCAGCACAGACCAGTAAAAGCGATAACTTGCACGATCGTGCAGCGTATCGCCGTGGCGAATGGGACCCCACTGTGCCGCCTGGGCGGCGAGCAGGATCTCGGCGGCTTGTGCGATCGCATCGTCGCGCGGGGCGAACGCGGCGACGATGACGGGCACTTGGGCAGGATGGATGCTCCACATCCGCGTATAACCGAATTCATCGCGTGCCCGCTCGGCATCGGCCGCGACCACCCGCATGTCGCGCACCTCAGTGCTCACGTTGTGCGACGGCACGCGGCCGTGCGCATGGCAGGCCGCGGCGATCTCGAGCTTAGCGCGCCGCACGAGCGGATGATCGAACTGGCCCGGCGAGCGCATCGCCGAGTCGGGAATCGCCCCATCATGGGCCGAGACGAAATCCATCAGTCCGAACGATAGCGACTGGACCGTCGGCAGCGCCGCGAGCTGAAACACCTGTGCAAGCGCACCATGTGTCTCGATCAGCAATTGCGTTGGAATCGGTTGGGCGATGCCGAGCTCGCGCCGCGTGCCTTCGATGAACCCGCACATTTCGGCGGCGTCGGTGGCGCTGCGAACCTTCGGCAACGTGATGTAGGCGGGCGGGCGCTTCGCGGCGCGCAGAATCAGGCGCACGTCGTCGCGCCAATGCGGATGATCGAAGCTATGAATGCGTACGCCGATGCGACCGAAATTGTCGTGGTCGCTGCCGATCAGCGATGCGACGAGCGCGGCATGCTCGGCCTCGCGGCCAACCTGTGCGCCGTCTTCGCAATCGAGCGTCACGTCAAAGACGGGCCCGAGCTGCGTCTGCAGCGCAAGCGATTTCAGCATTAGCCGTTCGCTGCCCGCATAGTGATCACAGACCGGCAGGGCCGCGGGCGGAGCTTCGCCGTCAAATAGCACTTCGGCAGGAGTGAGGGCGCGCATCTTCGGCGACAATCAGCTTCAAAAGATTCAAAGCGAATTCAAGGCGCACAAAGGATTCGCGAGGGACTCACAGCGAAGTCGCGGCAAAGTCACAAGGCGCCAGTTTTCGCGAGGACAACAGACCGACCCGCGGTTAGGGCCGGTCCGGTACGAAAGCGGCCCATATCAGGTCGAGACGATGGAGCGCGCCCGCCGTTCGCCCGCTTGCGAGGCCGTAATGCCGGCCGTTGCGCGGTGAGCGGCCGGCCGCCTCGCGCCGGGTCAGCCGAGCAGGTGCTGTACGCCGTCGCGCTCTTCAAGCAACTCCTTTAGCGTGAAGTCCATCCTTTCGCGCGAGAAAGCGTCGATTTCGAGGCCCGTAACGCGATTGTATTCGCCGTTTTCGCAGGTCACGGGCACACCGTAGACGATGTTTTCCGGGATGCCGTATGAGCCGTCCGACGGCACGCCCATCGTGACCCATTTGCCATTCGTGCCGAGCACCCAGTCACGCACGTGGTCGATCGCAGCATTGGCCGCCGAAGCCGCCGACGAAAGGCCGCGGGCCTCGATGATTGCCGCGCCGCGCTTGCCGACCGTCGGGATGAATACGTTGCGGTTCCACTCGTCGTCGTTGATGAGCTTCGCGAGCGATTGGCTTTCGGCCGTGGCAAAGCGGTAATCGGGGTACATCGTCGGCGAATGGTTGCCCCAAACGGCAAGCTTTTC
>JAXDQB010000310.1:0-3605 GCA_034668065.1 Paraburkholderia sp. | reverse complement strand
CCGCAGCCGCATTCGTCGTCAGCGACGCGGCGCGACGTGGATTCCGCGCGCGTCGGCAACTCGCGCTGAGGCCGCGGGTTGGGCGCGTCGCCGCACATTACCTCACCGCGCCGATGAACCGGACGCGTGCGTGCCACGGCGACGCCTCATGAATGGTGCCCACATCGACTCAGCGCGCCCCGCCGACAGCACAAAAAAACGGCCCCCGCGGCTTCATGCGCCGCAGGGGCCGTCAGCAGTCGCCGGCAATGGCCAACACCGCGACAAACACCGCGCCAATGAACCAGGCGCGTGCGTGCTACAGCGGCGCCTCCTGAATGGTGCCCGTATTGATCGCGGCCTCGATCAGCCCTTCGTTCTGGGCCTTGCTGATTGCGTCGGCGATCAGCTTTTCCGGCTCCTCGATTTCCGCCTTGATGGTGCCGAGGAATCCGGACGCATCCAGAATCACCAGCGTCTTCGCGGAATCGGCGAGGCTGATGATCACGCGATGTGGCGTCGGCCCTTCCCCGAGGCTCGCGCACAAGTGCATGACCTTGCCACCAATGGATTGCTCGAAACTCTGAATCATATTTTGCTCCCTTGATTGCAACCGTATTCGACAGCCAGGCAAAACCGGCGGGCCCGCTGAACGCAGCGCGCTCAGAGACTCAGTCCGCCGCGCGGCGCGCGCGCACCGTCGATACTGATACGCGCCGCGCCTGTTACGAACAGCAGCAGAAAACCACCGGCCATCCCGATGTTCTTCCAGAAATGAATCACCATGTCGCGCTGCAAAGCGGCGTCTGTCACATTCCAGAAATCGTGCCCCAGCACCGCCGCCGCCACTGTATAAACGGCCATGACGAGCGCGAGCGGGCGCACCTTGAGGCCGACGACCAGCAGCAGCCCGCCCAGTGCCTCGACCGCCGTGGCGATCGGCGCGGCGATCTGAACGAAGGGCACGCCCTTCGAATGCAGGTAGCCCACAAAGCCCGCATAGCCCAGCAGTTTCATCACACCACTCCACAGAAACAGAACGGCGAGGGCAATGCGTGCGATGAAGATAACGCCGGAATCGACGGGACGCGTCATGAGGTGCTCCTGTAGATGAATAAGCAGCAGACCCGGCAGCAAGGCTGCAGTTCCCTGCTTTGCCTCTGAGCATATGTGCATTGCCCGCGCTTTCCAAGGCGGGCAGGCGTCTGATTGGCGCAGCGGCAGGCTGGGGACTACGACCGCGGAGCGTCGGCGGCCAGCAGAACGCCTTTCGTGAAGACGAAGCAGCCATAGCCCCGCTCCTCGCCGGTGGCGATCACGCAATAGGCTTTTCGCGCGCGCTCGTAGAACGCGAATCGTTCGACGGACGCAAACGGCACCTCGCGCCCTTCCGCGGCATTGACCTCGATCTGAGCTTCGCGCTGAACGGCCGGAATGGTATGCGGCTCGCCGACTACCTCCATCCGCGACGCCGGTTGATCGATGAACGTGTCGAGCGGCATCACCGACAGCACCGCGCGGATCGCTCGCGGCGAACTCACGCCATCGAGACGAAGCAGTTTGCCGAGCACCGTGCTGCGCGCGACGGCGTCGCCGGGAAAGTTGGCGTCGCAGATAACGAGTTCGTCGCCATGGCCCATTGAACGCAGCGCATAAAGGATGTCGGCATTGAGGAGCGGATCGAGATTCTTGAGCACAGTGTCTCCATGCAAGTTGCTTGCGATTATTTGATTGAGTTGCTCAGGGAGGCGCACGGAGCGAATTGCTGATTGAGTCGCCAACTGAGTCGTCAACTGAGTCGCCTCCGGGCAATCGATTGTAGCAAGCAACTTTGCGCTGTTCGGCGAGATTCCGTGATCCGCGCAACGAGCACCGAACGCGCACCGCAGCCTCGCCGTGGAACCGCCACCGCAGCCATCCGATCACCGCGAGCAGCATCAGCCCCGCGCCGCCGAGCACCGGGTCACGCCAGCCGAGCAACGAGGCGAACATGAACGCGCGCGTGCCGGCGAGCAGCGCGAACCCCGCGATGGCGCCGCTGAGCGCGTCGATGGCCTCGGCGAGTCGCACGAGCCGCGCGAGTGCAACGAGAGGCGAATGAGCCGCGGCTGGAACGGGCTCGAGCATGATCGTCTCCGTGGAAGAAAGATGGGCCGTGGCCGTGAAGCGCGCAGTACGAGGTCAAGCGCCCGCGGGCACCTGATCCAGGAAGCCGGTTAGCGCCTGAAGACGGCCTTGCGCGTCGAGCACGCCGAAGTCGGAGCCCTTGACGATCGCCTCGCCGGCGGGCGTCACGAGTTCCCACGAGAAACGCAGGCGGTTGCCGAAGCCATCGACATCGGTCGAGCGGCGAAACGTGTGATGCGCAAAGCGCTCCTGCACGGCACGGATCATCGCGTCGATGCCGTCGCGGCCCGCGCCGGCCATCAAGGGATCCCGATAGTCGGCGTCCGCGGCCCACGTCGCGGCAATCAGCTCGCCGCGGCGCGCGCCATCGGTCTCGTTCCAGGCGTCGAAATAACGGTCGATCAGATCGGTATGCGTATTCATCTCAAGCTCCTGGTTGGCATGACTGAGCGCTCGCCTCGGCATACAGGCTGTACGCGGCGGGCTCGGAGTGAAGATTCGCGATTTGCGCGCGGCGGGTCGATTACCCGTGAGGTAAGTGTTCGAAGGCGGCGCCGGGCCAACGCGGCGCGCCGCGTCAGCGTCAGCGTCAGGCCTCATGCTCGCAGCCGCTCTTAGCCGCTCGGAGCCGCTCGCATGAGGCTGCGTCGGGTCGCCACGCATTACCTCGCAGGTAATGGATCGCCGCGGCGGTTTGGCTATCATCGGTGGCATGAACACACTTTCTCTCGCGCAAAGCGCCCCGCCGCCGATACCCACCGCCCGCCGGACCGTCGGCGATCTGCTGCGTGAATGGCGGCAGCGGCGACGCATGAGCCAGCTGCTGCTCGCGGCCGAAGCCGATATCTCGACGCGGCATCTGAGCTTCGTCGAATCCGGACGCGCAATGCCGAGCCGGGAGATGGTCATGCATCTCGCCGAGCGCCTCGAGGTGCCGCTGCGAGCCCGCAACGCGCTGCTGGTCGCGGCGGGTTACGCCCCGCTTTTCCGCGAGCGTCCGCTCTCGGACCCGCAACTGAGCGCCGCGCGCGAGGCCGTGGAACTGGTGCTGAGAGGCCACGAGCCGTATCCGGCGCTCGCGATCGACCGCCACTGGACTATCGTCGCCGCGAACAACGCGCTCGCGCCGCTGCTCTCCGGCGCGAGCCCCGAACTGCTGAAGCCGCCCGTGAACGCGTTGCGCCTGAGCCTGCACCCGGACGGCATCGCTGCGTCGATCGTCAATTGGGATGCGTGGCGGGAGCACGTGCTGGCGCGGCTGCAGCGGCAAATCGACGTCAGCGCCGACGAGACCTTGAGCGCCCTGCGCGACGAACTGGCGTCCTATCCGACGCCGCCGGGCGCGGACGCTCGCGGCTCCGGCGAGAGCGCGCTCAGTCAGATCGCCGTGCCGCTCACGCTGCGCACGCCGCTTGGCGTGCTGTCGTTTTTCAGCACGACGACGGTCTTTGGCACGCCGGTGGACGTGACGCTGTCGGAACTTGCGATCGAAGCGTTCT
>JAXDQB010000309.1:0-3229 GCA_034668065.1 Paraburkholderia sp. | reverse complement strand
CCAAGTACCTGCCGAAACTCGCCACCGGAGAATGGATCGGCTGCTTCGGGCTGACAGAACCCAATCACGGCTCCGATCCGGGCGGCATGGTTACGCGCGCGCGCAAGGTGGACGGCGGCTACGCGCTCTCAGGCTCGAAAATGTGGATCACGAATTCGCCCATCGCCGATGTCTTCGTCGTATGGGCCAAGGTGGTGGAAAACGGTGAGGACACCATTCGCGGCTTCATCCTCGAGAAAGGCTGGAAAGGCCTCAGCGCACCCGCGATCCACGGCAAGATCGGCTTGCGCGCATCGATCACCGGCGAAATCGTGCTGGACGACGTGTTCGTGCCGCATGAGAACATGCTGCCGGATGTGAGCGGCCTACGCGGCCCGTTCACCTGCCTGAACTCGGCGCGCTACGGGATCGCCTGGGGCGCGCTCGGTGCGGCGGAATCGTGTTGGCAGACGGCGCGCCAGTATGTACTCGATCGCAAGCAGTTCGGCCGCCCACTAGCGGCGAATCAGCTGGTCCAGAAGAAACTCGCCGATATGCAGACCGAAATCACACTCGGCCTGCAAAGCGTGCTGCGCCTTGGCCGCATGAAGGACGAAGGCACGGCCGCGCCCGACATCACGTCGATGATGAAACGCAATTCATGCGGCAAGGCGCTCGATATCGCACGTCTCGCGCGCGACATGCTCGGCGGCAATGGCATCTCCGACGAGTTCGGTGTCGCCCGGCACCTCGTCAACCTCGAGGTCGTCAATACTTACGAGGGCACACATGACATTCACGCGCTGATCCTTGGGCGCGCTCAAACGGGCATTCAGGCGTTCTTTTGACGGTTTGCCCCAGACGTTTCCCGCAGATGGCGCCCGGGGGTGCTCAATTTGCGCCCCATGAAGAACGGGGATTGTAAAATCGCCCGGCGCTGAACGCACTTTCTGTGCCCGGGCAGGCCGCGCCGCAAGCGGGGCTGCAGGCAACGATCGTCGCCTGCAGCCGGCCCGGGAACGGTTCCTGCGGGCAGTGTGGTGTGGTGTACGATCGCCGGCCGCATACTTTGGTATGCTCGCGTGGACGAAACTAGGGGGCACTAATGTCAGAAGTCAACAAGGAGAGACTGATGTCCGATATCAGAACCGTCCTCGCGGACGCCGAGGACCTTTTGAAGCAAGCCGCAAGCGCCACCGGCGAACGGGCTTCCGAGTTGCGCGAGACGGCGCTGAGCCGGCTTAAGCAGGCCAAGGAAAAGGCTGCGGACGTTCAGGTGGTCGTGGTGGAGAAAGGGAAAAAGGCCGCACGCGTCACCGACGACTACGTCCATGAGCATCCTTGGACAGCGATAGGCATCGCTGCCGGCGTCGGCGTGCTGGTCGGCCTGCTCGTCAATCGCAGATAAAACTTCCCCCGCGCACAACGCGATGCCGCGTCCGAGGCGCATCGAGCCGGTGGCGAGCGCGGCCGCTCTTGTGACGGTGGATCCAGTTGCAGCGCCCGCGCGCCGGCGGACACTGTCGGACACCGCTATTCGATGACAGGTCATGCGCTGACCGCCCACCCTATGCCAAACGAAGACAAATCGCCGGACGCATCGCAGGAGCATGGGCCATTGCGCCGTATGCTCGGCTCGATTCTCGCGCTGATGCACACACGGCTCGAGCTGATCGGCATCGAACTCGCCGAAGAGCGCGAACGGCTCGTCGCCGTCCTGTTTCTCGGGCTGGCCGCGGCCATCTTCGGGATTTTGGCCCTGATCAGCCTGACCGTTCTCATCGCCGTCGCGTTCTGGGATACCTATCGCTGGCAGGTGCTCGCCGGCATCACAGTCGTGTACGGCATCGTAGCGCTCATATGTGCGCTCAAGGCCCGCAGCGGTCTGCAGTCTGCGCCGATCGTGTTTCAAAGCACGATCCACGAATTCGAAAAGGATCGCGATATGTTCCGCGGACCGTGACGCGAGCGAGCCTGCCGCCCTCTCTAACCGCTAAGCACCCAGCCCATGAGCCAACCCGCCAGGAACAATGCGCCGCCCCCCAGGCGTTCGCCCATCCGCGGCCTGAATTCGCCCCAGATGCGGTCAGTGCGCAAGGAACTGCTCCTATTGCGCGCCGACGTGGAGCGCGCCGAGTTCACGCGGGCCCGTGCCGATGTGCGCCGGAGCATTAGGAGCTTCGGCTGGCTCAAGCTGCTATTGCCCGGCTTTGTGCGAGCGAAGGCGAAAAGCTCGGGCAAAGGTGTCAACGCAACGCTCAGCGACTGGATATCCAATCATCGGCTGGCCAGTTCCCTTGTGTCGCTCGTACTAGCGAAGCCGCTTCGCTCGACGCTCGTCACCGGTGCCAAACCCCTCGTGAAATGGGGGATGCTGGGCGCGGCGGCGTGGGCGGGTTATCGGCTGCTGGCTCAGACAATTCGACGCGCACGCGCTAAGTCAGCGCCCGAAGCAGATAAGGCTCATTAGAGCCCGACGCACCGTTCGCGCTGTGATTGCCTGGTGCTGGTCGACACGCTATCGTGCCGACCAGCAATCCGAGGTCAACGGCGCGCTCGCAGCCGTTGCGCGATTTGACCGCTTGCCTGTCGCGTCAAGCACAAACGTACCGCACGCATCGTCGCGCATCGGCCCAGAATCGGCAGGCCGGGCTTCGATGGCGTAGCCGCCGTTCTCGAGATCGCCGGGCAGAACACGCAGGCGATAAACCGCGAGCCCCTGCGACGGCGCTTGCTCCAGCCCGGGCGGCAGCCCCTCGCCTTCCGAGCGGCCAGAACGGTTCCCATGCGCTTCGAGAAATTGCGCGGCCCGATAGAGCCCGGTCACGGCAGCAATTCGGTGCCCGCGAGCCGTATAACGCACGTAGGTGGGGACTGCGTAGGCCGCCACGACAGCAACGATCGCCATTGCAATTACAAGCTCCAGCAGCGAAAACGCCCGCCTGGTGTGCTGCCCGGCGACAGCTTCAGTGACAGCGCGCATTACCGGCGCCTCGCGGTGATTCGCCGCCAGTGCCGCTCTTCGGCTCCGCGGTCGCGGACGAGGACAAGCTGCAACCAAGCCTCGGCCGACTCATCGGCCCCGAACCCCCTCGCGGTTACCCAGTGAGCCTGAGCTTGCGGGCGCTCCAACAGCCGCCCCCACTCTATGACGCATTGCGGCGGCCGCGCCGAGCCCGGCCATTCCGGCAGCGGGGCAAAAGCCACCGGGTCGTCGAAAATGTCCGGGCGCCGCCACTGTGACGGTTCG
>JAXDQB010000308.1:0-6046 GCA_034668065.1 Paraburkholderia sp. | reverse complement strand
TACTGCGGCGCTGTTAAAGTCTTGGCGCGCAACTGCACTAGGCGGATACCCGCCTCCAACGCGCGTTCCAAATGCACGATGAAATTGGCTAAAGGCTCGCCGGCCGGGGGGTCTGGCGTGACTAAGTAGGTCGGCGGTAACTCGTTCAAATGGATCATGAAAGCTCAGCGATAAGTGTTAGAAGATCGACGACGACGCGCGTCGTTGCTCGGCTGCACACGGATCGTGGGGATGACTTTTGCGGCTCTGTTTCGTGAAGCATACGCTGGAGGCGGAACGATGAGGGCTTTCGCTGCCTGCTTCCAGCCAGATCACGCCGGCTACGGCGTAAAGAACCCGTGCCGACTCCTGATGCGCATGCAGATCGATCCGCACAACACGCGGGTAGAGCGGTACGAGTGAGCGGCCATACTGACCGTCCCATACGCTTGGATAGCGCGGCTTTCTGCATAATGGGCACTCCTGACCTTCTGATGGCGATTGACCGGCTAACGGACAATGCCGATTTTCGTAGAAAGTACCTTGGTGTCATCCCCGCGAGTCGTTTTTCTTACCTTACTAGCGATGGTCGCCTTTGCGGCCAACTCGCTGCTGTGCCGTCTCGCGCTGCGAGGCACCGCGATCGATGCGGCGACCTTTACATCGATTCGTATGATTGCTGGAGCGCTAACGCTAGCCTTTATCGTCCGGCTGGAAGGCGGTTCAATTCGGGGCGCGGGAAACTGGCCGTCTGCATTGGCCCTTTTCGCTTACGCTACCGGATTCTCCTTCGCATACGTCAGCCTGCCGGCATCGACCGGCGCCCTGCTGCTCTTCGGCGCGGTGCAGATGACGATGATCGGCTACGGCATTCGGGTGGGCGAACGATTCACGCCACGGCAGTGGATCGGTTCGGCCTGCGCGATGGCAGGGCTGGTCGGGCTGCTGCTTCCCGGGCTGTCGGCGCCATCGCCGGTCGGGGCGGCGTTGATGATCGCCGCCGGTATCGCCTGGGGCATTTATTCGCTGCGCGGCAAAGGCTCGAAGAACCCCACCGCGGTAACGGCGGGCAACTTCCTGCGTGCCACACCGTTTGCCTTGGCGCTGAGCGCGGCCATGCACGCACACGTCGCGCTCGACTACTCCGGCATTCTGTACGCTGCCCTCTCGGGGGCCGTGATGTCCGGCATCGGCTATGCGATCTGGTACGCCGTACTGCCCGCGCTGAAGACCGCCAATGCCGCCACCGTTCAATTAAGTGTGCCGCTTATCGCCACCTTCGGCGCAGTTGCCTTTCTCGGAGAGGATCTCACGCCTAGAATCATGCTGGCCTCTTTGGCGATTTTGGGTGGCATCGCTATAGTCGTAATGCAGCGTCGCGCAGCACGCTTAGGCGCCCCACAAGGCAGTAAGCATCCCTAACTATCCGATCTGACATACACGCGGCTTTCGATACGTTCCCCGGCACGATTCGTTGTCCGGCGCTGCGCGTACGCCGACAATGCCCAAATGCCGATGCCGCCAAGCGCCAGAAGAGCGCCCACCCAGCCGGGGGACGTCCATCCGAATCCGCCCGCTATCGCGAGGCCGCCGAGAAACGGCCCGAGCGCATTGGCTGTGTTGAACGCCGAGTGATTGAGGGCTGCGGCAAGGCCTTGCGCATCTTCGGCCACGTCCATCAGACGGGTCTGCAAGACCGTCGCGAGCGCACCGCCCACGCCAATCAAAAAGACATCGATCGCGACCGCCCACACGTTATGCGCGGCGAACGGAAAGGCGACAAGCGTTACAAAGCTCCATACGAGCAGAATCCCAGCTGTGCGCATGAGCGCGCGATCGGCGAACATCGGCACAACGATGTTGCCGATCGTCAGCCCTACGCCGAATACGCTCAGGATGAGCGCGGTCATCGCAATGGAAACGTGCGTGACTGACGCAAGGATGTCGGCAAGATAGGTATAAACGGCGAAGAGTCCGCCAAATCCGATTGCGCCGATACCGAGCGTGAGCCACACCTGCAAACGCCCCAACGCGCCGAGCTCTCGCAGCGGGCTTGCCCCCGCGCCAGCTGGTACCGACGGTGCCCACACACGCACACAGCTCATCGTCAGCACACCTATCGACGCAGCGAAAGCGAAGCTCCATCGCCAACCGACGGCGTGTCCCAGCCAATTCGATACCGGTACACCGACGATGGTGGCGAAGGTCAGGCCCAGAAACATGCGGCCGACGGCGACGGTGCGGCGGTTCTCGGGCACGAGAGAAGTCGCCACCAATGAGGCAATGCCGAAATACGCGCCGTGAGGCAATCCGCTAAGGAAACGGAAAATGAGCAGCCATTCGTAGTTCGGCGCAAGCGCGCTCAAACCGTTTCCCAAAACGAACATCGCCATCAGAAGAATCAGCAGCGTCCGGCGATCCAGCCGCGCGCCGATAACCGCCAGCGCCGGCGCGCCGACCACCACGCCCAATGCATATGCGCTGATCGCGTGCCCTGCGGTGGGCGCATCGATGCCGAGCCCTTTTGCAAATAACGGCAGCAGGCTCATCGTCGCGAATTCGGTCGTACCGATTGCGAAACCGCCCACTGCCAGCGCGAACAATACCAGCCCCGCTTTTCTTCCCGTCCCGGTGTCGTGCATCAAGTCACTCGTCAATAGATTGCTTTTAAAAACGGCAATTCTACCGGCCCTAGGGAAACTACGTAGGGCGACCCCGTGGTCCGGCAGCAACACCGTATTGCACCCCGAGCCTGATACGTTATATCATCGCGCACCTTGTAATGCTACGTTATATCATTACTTAGCATTGAAACGGTGCAGGCGAGCGCACTGGAAGCACGGGACTTACGGAAAGAACAAGCGAGAAGAGAGGAAAATGAAACGCTCACGGATAGCTCAAGCCTGCGCGGTGCTGACGGCACCGGTGCTGTACGCTCATGCACTCACCGCTCATGCCCAAGCGACGGCCCCTCGGGCGGCAGCCCCTCAAGCGGCCAGCGGCACACAAGGGCAAGCCTCCGCCAGCGCCGGGGCGCAACAAGCCGACGCAAAGAGTCTCGACGTGACAGTCAGTGCGCAGCGCCTGGACAATGCACGCAATGGCCTGCGGCCGGAAACAGGAAGCAGCGTCTACCGGATCACGAAGTCCGATATCGATAACATGCCGCAAGGCTCGGACACGCCGCTGAATCAGGTTTTGCTGCAGGCGCCCGGCGTCGCCGCCGACTCATACGGACAACTGCACGTCCGCGGCGAGCATGCGAATCTGCAATATCGTGTCGACGGCATCATGATCCCTGAGCCGATCAGCGGATTTGGCCAGTCATTCGATACGCGCATCATCAATCAGGTGAATCTCCTGACCGGCGCCTTGCCCGCGCAGTATGGTCTTCAGACAGCGGGCATCATCGACATTCACACGAATGAAGGCGACACCGGTAATGGCGGTACGATCGATGTCTACGGCGGCAGCCATCAAACCATTCAGACGAGCGCGGAAGTGTTTGGATCGAGCGGTCCATTCAGCTACTACTTCACGGGCACGCTCGGGCAAAACGGCTTGGGAATCGAGGCACCCACATCAGCGCCGAACCCGCTGCATGATCAAACCACTCAAGCCGATTCATTCGGTTACCTGTCGTACATGATCGATCCGCTCATGCGTTTGAGCGTTATGTTCGGCAGCGCCGCCAATCAGTTTCAGATCCCGAATACGCCAGGGCTCACCCCCGGCTACAAGCTCAATGGGGTCTCGTCTTTCAATTCGGCAAATCTCAACGAGACACAGTCGGAGTTGAACGAGTTCGCGGTGGTTGCATTGCAGGGCACCGACGGCGCGGCACTCGACTACCAAGTATCGCTTTTCACGCGCTATTCGCGCACGCAGTTCAATCCCGATCCGATCGGCGACTTAGTCTACAACGGCGTGGCGTCGAACGATTTTCATAACAACGATGCCAACGGCGTACAGGTTGATACGACGTACCGGCTCAACGACGCGCACACGCTGCGCGCAGGGTTGTTGTTTACACAACAGCATGCCGTCTTCAACAACGCCGTATCCGTTTTCCCGACCGATTCAAGCGGCGCTCAAATATCGAACGTGCCGGAAACGATTAACGACAACAGCAGCCAGACCGGCTATGAATATAGCCTTTACCTGCAGGACGAGTGGAAGCTCACGCACAAGCTGACGTTGAACTATGGCGTACGCTACGACAGGATGGACGACTACACGACGGCCAGCCAGTTGAGCCCCCGTGTCGGATTAGTCTTTCAGCCCACCAACGCAACGACGCTTCATGCGGGCTATTCGCGCTATTTCACGCCACCGCCTTTCGAGCTCGTGGGGAATTCCTCGATCGGTCTGTTCAACAACACGACAAACCAAAGCCTGAGTCCCCAAAACTCCGCGGTGAAGCCCGAGCGCAGCCATTATTTCGACGTAGGCGTTTCCCAGCGCGTGACGGCTGGCCTCACGGTCGGCATCGATGCGTACTACAAGATCGCACGCGATCTGATCGACGAGGGCCAGTTCGGCGCGGCGCTCATCTATACGCCGTACAACTACAATTACGGTCGCGTCTACGGCGTCGAATTCACGACGAATTACAAACACGGCAACGTATCCGCATACGCGAACTTTGCGTGGAGCCGTGCACAGGGCGAAGGCATCGAATCCGCGCAGTTCAACTTTAGCGCGGCCGACCTCGCATACGCCGCGAACAACTGGATCTATCTCGACCACGACCAGCGCGTCACCGGGTCGTTCGGTGGCGCCTATACGTACCACCGAACCACGTTCTCAGCCGATGGCCTTGTGGGTAGCGGCCTGCGCAGCGGCTTCGATAATACCGACAAACTGCCGTGGTACTGGCAGCTCAATCTCGCCGTGATCCAGCACTTCAATGAACCGTATATCGGCAAATTCGATGTCCGGCTTGTGGTGATCAACGCGTTTAACAGTGTCTACGAGTTGCGCGACGGTACGGGTATCGGCGTTCAAGCGCCGCAATATGGCCCCCAGCTCGCCGTCTACGGGGGCTTCACGAAGCACTTCTGACGCACATAAACCGCGCCCCTTCCGCGGAGAAGCCGCTCACCCCACGGGCGTCTCGCCTTCGCCCGGGGTTTTACCGGGCTTATCCGCAGGCGACTGCTTGCGCTGCTTATCGTCCCGTTCGGGCATGCGGCTTCTTTCGTCGTCGTTGTGTTTGGCGGGCGTCGCGGGCTCGAGGTTTGGCTGCGGCGGGTTGTCAGTTGGGTGATTCATGGCGTCCCCCTGTAACTGGATTCACCCTGAAGCGAGCAATTACCGCACCTGCCGCGCTCGCAATTGAACATGCCCGCAACGCATCTATTTTCGGTAGGGGGCAATCAAAGCGCATCGGCACCAACGAAGCGCAAGTGCGAGCGACCTATTCAGGAGTGACGAAGTCGCGCTCGATCCACCGCTCGGCGCTGGCCTTGGTCAGTTTAAATCCCGCCGACACCCTAAGCTGCGCGAGCGGCACGCCGGAGGAATCGGAAGCCTTCAGCTCGGCGTACGGCTCGAATTCGTCGGGCACGATGTCGAGCATCACGGTGATATCCTGGCCGTTCGCCCACACGCTCACCGTTCGGTGCAGCATCGCGTGGCGCTGTTGTTCATGACGGCGCAGCACCTCCGACGCCGTCTTCACTAGTGTGCGAAACGCGGACGCGTCGAGCGGTTTCGGGTTCTTCTTGTCGCGCCCCATTGTCCATGGGCCGACCAGCGCCGGCTCTGCCTCCCCGTCCTTGATCATTTCGACGGCCCAGCCGTCGTCGCGCCAAAGGCGGTCTTCGTGGATCGGGGTGTCGTCGGTCGGGGGGGCGTCGTCGAAAGCGTTCATCGATGGTGCAGCAAGTTGGCGGTCAGAGGCAATGGCTGAGCCGCGATTCTAACCCTCACGCCCGCGTGCTGCGTGCATTGCGTCTTGGCTTCGGCTATCGCCCCGCCGGTCTGAACGTTAGGCCACCGCAGCCTCACGCTCCTCCACCGCCTCTTCCTGCGGAGCACAACGGATCAGATGATCAAAGGCACC
>JAXDQB010000307.1:0-5231 GCA_034668065.1 Paraburkholderia sp. | reverse complement strand
AGAAATAGGCGGGCGGTTGTGTCTCGTGAACGATGGCGAGCAGCGGCGCACGCTCCACACGCTGCATGAACCGCGCGTCGAGCCCCGCCGCGACGCTGGCATTCCAGAGCTCGTCCGAGAAGCAGTCGAGTCCGAGCGCGCCCGCGCAGGCACTCGGCACGCCCAGTCTCGCTACTGCTCGTGCAACGTTCCAGCCCGCGCCGCCCGGATGCGAACGCCATTGCGAATCGCGCGTGCGGACCAGGTCGGTGAGGATGTCGCCGGCGCTTACGAAAATCGGAAAATCGGCGGTCTTGCTCGTGCTGGCTGTCATGGTCATGGGCGCTTTTCAGGAGTCGGCGTGGTGGCTTGCTCTTTATCGAGCGCGTTGAGCACCTCGTAGCACGCGCCCATCGTGTGGTAATCGGTCTTTCCGGCGGGGCTCTTCTCGTCGCTGTACTTGCGGTTGTCGCAGGTGAGGATGCGGTACCACGCGCCATATCGATGATCGACGAAATGCGACCAGCTATAGCGCCAGAGTTCATCGTACCAGTCCCAGAAACGCTCGCTGCCCGTGCGCCGTCCGAGCAGCGCGGCGGCGGCCAGTGTTTCCGCTTGTACCCAGAAGTACTTGTCGTGGTCGCAGACTGTGCCGTCGGGGGCGAAGCCGTAGCACAGCCCGCCGTGCTCGTCGTCCCACGCGTGGGTGAGCGCGGCGTCGAAGAGTTCGATCGCGCGCGGCAGCAGCCAAGGCTGCGGGCGGTGCCGCTCGAGAATCAGCAGCAGCTTCGCCCACTCCGTCTGATGGCCCGGCTGGAAACCCCACGGGCGGAAGATGTTCGAGCTGTCGTCCTCGTTGTAATGCCAATCGACCGACCAGTCCACATGAAAATGCTCCCAGACGAGTCCTTGTGAAAGCTTCGCCTGGCGTTGTGTAATGTTTGCCGCTATGCGCTCGGCGCGCTCGAGATAGACGAGATGGCCCGTCGCCTCATAAGCCGCGAGCAGCGCCTCGGTTGCGTGCATGTTGGCGTTCTGGCCGCGATAGGTCGAAACGCGCCAGTCGGCCGTCGCTTCGTCTGCGTAAAGGCCCGCCGCCGGATCCCAGAAACGGAGTTCCATCAACTCGAACGTCTCGGCGATCTGCCGGCGCGCATCCTCGATCCCGGCCATGGCCGCGTGCGCCTGCGCGAGCAGCACGAATGCGAGCCCATAGCAGTGCCGTGTCGCGTCGAGCGTGTGCTTTTTGCGGTTGCGCCATTCGATTTCCCAATCGTAGCCGCCATGATTGGCGTCCCAGTGCCCGTCGCGAAGGAACGCGAGCCCGTGGCGCGCGTGGTCTAGGTATTGCGGGTTGCCGAAGTGACGATAGGCCATCGCGTAGTTGAATACGAACCGGCAACTGCTGACAAGGTGGCGTCGCGTGCGGTCGTACACCGTCCCGTCGTCTTTGAAGTAGTGAAAGAACCCGCCCGTTGTGTCGCGCACCGCCGGCGCGTAGAAGGCGAGCGTGTCGGCGACGTGCCCGAGCAGAAACGCGCGGTCGCGAAAGTTCTCGACGGGGGGCACCGTCGTGTTCGTATGGACAGAGCCGGGCACGTCTATTGGCGGCCGTGCCGGCACCGTCGATTTCGTTACCTTGCGGGCATTGGGTTGCTTCGCCATGGTGTCGTTTCCGAGGAGGCCGCAGCCGGGGCGGGGCGAGAAGAACGAGCCTGTGCCCTCGGCGCTTTGCGCGCATGCGATGTTGCATGCACGAGTCTAACCGGCCGCCGCACTTCGATTCGCGCAGCCTAGCCGAGCGCCGCGATGGCGCGTGGCGCGGCACTCGCGGGGTCGTGCATGTGCAGCAATTCGGCGCCTTCGTGGACGTCAATCAGGAAGCATCCGCTCGCTTCCTGCTTCGCGCGATGCTTTGCGAGCGCCGCCACCGACGCGATCTCTTCACTGCCGTAGCGCGCGCTGCCCGGCGACACCGGCTTCACGCGCACGCAGCCGATGGCCATCGTCACGAAGCTGAAAAACGTAGCGTTGCCGCGCCGGTCCTCTGCGTGAATGCCGCCGGCGGCACGGTCTTCGTCAGCGTAAAAGCGCAGCGCGCCCGCATTGAACGCCGCGATTGCGGTCATGACACGACGTCGCCAGTCTTCGCTCTGGAACAGGATCAGGAAGTCGTCGCCACCTACGTGGCCGAGGAAATCGCGCGTCGGGTCGCATGTCTTTGCGAGCACGGCAGCCGCGAATTTCAAAACCTCGTCGCCCTGCCAATAGCCGTAGCGGTCGTTAAATGGCTTGAAGTTATTGAGATCGACGTAGCAGGCGTGGAACTCTGCGTGATGCTCCACGAGCCGCGTAATGTGAGAACTGATCGGAATATTGCCGGGCAGGAACGTGAGCGGGTTCGCGTAACGCGCCGCCTCGATGCGCACCTCGGTGACGGCGCGCACGAGGTTCTCGCCCGTTCCTAGCCCGAGGTACTTGCCTTGATCAGTGATGACGAAGCCGTCGGCGAGATAGCGCTGATCGTCACTTGCGAGCAGCTTCGCCATTTGCTCTACAGTCATCGATTTCTCGATGACGACGGGCGATGCGTTGGCGAACAGCATGCAGGGCCGCTTGCCGAACAGCTCGCGATAGTAAGGCAGCGCGTAGCGGTCCATGAAGCTGCGGCGGTTGATGAGCGCGATGGGTAAATCGTTTTCGACGACGGCAAGCGCATGCAGTGTCGGCAGACGATTGAACAGATCGAGCACGTCGTTGTTCGTCGCACTGCGCGGCAGCGCTGGCGCCTGGACGATCATCTTTGCGGCCGCCACGACCCCGGAGGGCGATCCCGGCATCTGGCTGCGCGTCGCGCCCGGAAACACGGCGATGTGCCCCGCGCCAAGCGCCTCTCGCGCGGCGACGCTCACAGTGCGCTGCGCGGGCGCCTGAGGGCGACCGAAGAAGTAGCCTTGGCCGAAGGCGATGCCCATGTCGCGCACCACGATCAAGTCCGCCTCGTTTTCGATGCCCTCGGCGACGAGCCGAGCGCCGCTTGCCCCCGCGAAGTGTTGCATCGCGCGCACCGCCTCGAATTTAAGCGGATCGTTCGCGATGTCCTCAATGAAAAATCGGTCGATCTTGACGACGTCCGGCTGAAGCCGCACCCACAGGTTCATGCTTGCGTTCGCTGTGCCGTAATCGTCGAGCGCGAATTGCGCGCCGGTTTCGCGCAACGCGGCGACAATCGGCTCGAAGCCGGCCACGTTGTCGATCGCGCATTGCTCGGTGAGTTCGAGCACGATCCGCTCGATGGGCATGCCGTGCCGGCCGAGCCAATCCGCCGCGTGCTCGCGGGTGCGACCGAGCGAGGCAATTGCCTCGGCGCTGAAGTTCAAAAAGAGCTTGCCCTCGCAGCCCGACGCGGCGAAATGCGCCGCGCAGATCGCGGCAGCCTCGAGTTCGAGCTCGATCGTCACTCCTTCGCGCGCGGCCTGCTCGAAAAGCGCGCCGGGGGATTCGAGCGGCGTGCGAATGGGCCCGCGGATAAGGCCTTCATAGCCAAGGATAGCGCCGCCGTCGAAGTCGACGATCGGCTGAAACACCGCGGAAAGTGCGCGCGCCTTGATGAGCTCTGCGATGTTCGACTCGTTCGGCGGCGAAAAACGTGATGACATGGCGGGGCAATAGGCCGTGACGGCAGGGTTGTCGGTTAACGGCCACAACCCTTAAAGGGTGCGGGAATTCTACATGAAACGCCGCACTGCGCCGGCGTGCGCGACACCGTGCGTCCGCCGTCACACGTCAATCGATCACAGGCGCGAGCGGAGGCGGCTTGGTGCTTTGCCCCGGGGGGTACTGCGTAGCCCGCTGCCGGTTGTGAGCCGGGTTTGGAGCAGCCGCGTCGATCGAAAAAGCCTGGTCGCGTTCGATCGTATGCGGCGCGATCACGACGCGATTGCGGCCGCGGCCCTTCGCGTCGAGCAGCGCTGCGTCGGCGCGGTGGATGACGCGCTCGATCTCCTCGCCGCACACGTGTTGCGCAACGCCGACGCTGATCGTCAACGGCGCATCGAAATGGTGCATTTCCTCAATCTTCTTGCGCAGTCGCTCCGCGATGCGCGCTGCATCCAACCGGTCGCTGCCTGGCAGCAGCGCGACGAACTCCTCGCCGCCGAAGCGCCCCGAAACGTCAGTGGGCCGCAAACCGTCCTGGATCTCGCGCGCGATGATCTGAAGCGCGCGATCACCGGCGTCGTGGCCGAACCGGTCGTTGACCGACTTGAAGTAGTCGGCGTCGATATACAGGACCGAAAGCGGCTGGCCGAGTCGCTCGGCGCGGTGCAGGATGCGGCGCCCCAGCTCGAAGACGCGGCGTCGGCGCGGCAATTGGGTCAAGTCGTCGATATCGGCGAACGCGCGCAATTGACGCTCGAGGCGGAAGTTCTTCTTCTGCGACCTTAGCGCGAAGAGGTTTGTCACCACGCTGGTCGAAATCGCAATGGACATCGAGAGCGCGACGCCGAACTGCTCGGCGGACGACGGCGCTCTAAGCGCAACCAGCGCGAGCGGTCCGGCCGCGGCAAGGACGGCCGCCGCCGGGAAATCCCAACCGCGCATAAGTACCGGGCTGAACGTCAGCGGGATGAGCACGAAAGCGGGCAATACCGTCGCAAGCCCTTCACCTAATAGCACAGCATGCAGGACTAGGCCCACTTCGAGCGCGGCGATAAACGCGAGCGCCGCAAGGTTCGCGCGCAGTCCGCTGCGCTTGGTCCATGTGGTGACGAGCGCCGCGCCCATCGGTAGCGTTGGCGCCGCGCCGACCAGCGCAGCCGTCCCTCCAGACCCGTGCCTGAGCCAAGTGCAGCCTGCAATAAGCGCGACATAACCGATAAGCGCCGTCGCGAGTTGCGCGCATAAAAACGACGATAGCCTTTCTGCAGCGTAATCCGAGAAGGATTGATTGCCCTGCGGCGCATCGATCGGTTTTGCGCGCCGCCCCCGCGAACGCTGATTGCGGCTACGCCAGACGGCCGCCCCATGGCCCTCTTCGCCAGATGGATCCTTGCTGCTCATTCTATTTTCTCTGTTGGATGTGGCAACTTCGGTACTTGCGGAACGATCGTGTCGTTGCGTTGCGTCATTCTAATAGCGAAGAAATGATCAATGGGATAGTTTCGTTAATGTTTAGTAATTGGCTACTACATGCGTTCAGGCAAAGTGCGGGTGCGCCGGCGTTGCGTGTAATCTCTGCGGCCCTTTGAGGC
>JAXDQB010000306.1:0-2705 GCA_034668065.1 Paraburkholderia sp. | reverse complement strand
GGGCGGGTCAGAACCGCTGGGGCGATCCCGCAAAGCGGACGGCTAATACCGCGCGAACGGCCGAGGTCTCATCGTGCGCCGCTCAACCGGGGCGTAAGCGAGACCACTCAAGCGACGTTACTCAAGCCGACCACTCGACCGGACCGCTCAAGCGAGACCGCTCAACCGGGGCGTAAGCGAGATCACTCGAGCGAGACCGCTGAAGCGAGATCACTCAAGCGGACCCTCAAGACAGCCCGCCCAAGTGTCGTCAGACACATCAAATCTTCAGGCGCGAAACCTTGGTGCCCTGAAGCGACAGGTCGCCCATCAGACCGGCATTGGTCAGCACGAATACCTGGACGGGCGCCGTGGCCGTCGTGGTGTCGATCACGCCGTTTGCACCCATTTTCACGAGAGCCACAGAAGCGTCGCCGCCCACCGACCAGCCGTCGGCATTGCGGAATTTGTCGAGCGAGTCCTGAGTCATGAACAGGAAGATGATCGCCTTCGACTGCGCGCCGGCCTGCAGACCGAACGAGCCCGAGACGGTGCTGTAGTAGCCGACCGTGCTGCCGCTTACACGCAGCGAGCCTTCGCCATACTGACCGCCGACGACGAAGCCGGCTTGCAGCACCGACGGAAACACCAGCACGCCGCGCGCCTTGGAGACGAGCTCGCGCGAGCCCTTCACGGTGGTGTAGAGGCGCGACATGGTGCCGTCGACGCTCGCGTCGATGGACTGGCGTTTGGACGCATCGGTGGCGGCCGTGTCGTGGCCACCGGTGCTCGTCGTACAACCGGCAAGTGCAAGGCCTCCGAAAGCGAGCGCAGCGGTAGTCTTCAGCATGAAGTGTCGTCTTTGCATCGTTTTTCTCCGTATGGTTCCGAGGCGCAACCCGCGGATTATCGCGCGGCCGCTTTTGAGTTATATCACACAGACAGACAAATGGCGCCCTGTGACGTCTGGCGAAAAGCCTTACGCGACGGGGCTTTGCGGCAGATGAAAAAGTCTCGCCGGTAAATTCGACCGCTCAGGAAAGCGCATCTCGTGGACCCGTATTGGGCGCGTTCAACCGGGCTGTTTGCCAACCGTACCAAGCTCGGACCGATAAGCCAACGCCGCGCCGGCGATGCGCCCCGGCACCCATTTTTACCGATTCCCGTGCTTGCCCATCTGCGCCGCGAGGCCATCGAAAGTGTTGCCTCGATGCCGCAGATCCGCCGCGTCGCACATGAGGTCAGCCATGATTTGCCGGGCTTTTGACCTGAGGCGCACGCCGCAGCGCGCGGCGCACCGCAGCGATCACCACGCCGATGAAAAACAGCGTGATCGCCGGCACGATCCAGTAGCCGACGAACGCATGCCAGAGATAAGCCATCAGGGTAGAGCGGCGCCCGCTGTATTCGTGGCGTGCGTCCTGCTGACGCGGCGCGTTGGCCGCGAGGACATCGGAGGGGCAACCGGCGGCTTGTGCCTCGTCGGGCTTCCCGTGGCAGCGCGCGGGGGCTCCGGCGGCGCGCTGCGCGTCGGTGAAATTCCATGTGGTCAGCGCGCGGTCCAGGTCGACGACGTTGTACGCCATTTCCTCGCGGATCTCGCTGACTGCAACGATCGCCACGGGCACGGCCCAAAATACGATGACGACCAGCCACCGCCTCAACCAGCGGTTTTTGTGCTTCGATACCATCCTTGCCTCCAATCGATGCTTTGCGGCATCAACGACAAGATGGCGGCCCGTATGAATGTTGTGTGAGGGTGGGCCGTCTCCGCAGCCATCATAGAAGAAAAAAGGCGCGTTCGGGCGGCGTGACTGTGAGGAGAATATGAAGCGTGGAAGCGAAAAACGTGGAACAGGGGGGCTAACGTGGGGACGCCGCGCGAAGGGCGCGGCGCTCATTCGGCATGCCGTGAAGTTCAGTTAGCGGGCGCGGATGACAGGCAGCCCTTCATGAACGTCTTCCGCTCGTCGCCTTTCTTGCCGGTGGCTTGCGCGTTGCATGCCTTCATTTTGTCCTGCTGGCTCATCGGCGCGGCGGCCGGCTTCGCGGAAAGACAGGTCTTCATGAATGCCTTGCGCTCGTCGCCCTTCTTGTCGCCGGCCTGCTTGTTACAGTCGGCCATTTTGGTCTGCTGGCTGTTCTGCGCGAACGCAGGCGAAGCGAGGACGGCGCCGAGTACCAGTGCGGCGACTGCGGATTGGATCTTCATGGGACACTCCATCGGTGTGAAACGTTTTTGGTCGTCATGCACGCGGGCGTCGACGGCATCCAGCCCTCGGCAAGTCCATTATGGCAAATGCCGTTTGCATCAACGGTCAGAACTGCGTTTTCGTTGACACCGGCGGCCGCTCGTTTTCCCTCATACGCCGCAGTTCGCGGGATCTACGCGGAAATGAAATGCCGCAATGGCGGCCGACCAAATTAATCCTATGCAATCCGGATTGATTGCCGATGCAAAATTGAATGCGATTTAACGTTTTTGCGTCGCTCGAATTCGCAATGTTCTGGCGAGGCAGTGGAATTGTGTTGCGACAGCACATCAGTGAAAATTCGTAAGGAAATTCGCCAGGGAATTGCCTAATCCCGAGCAACGGAATGAGCCCGGACGGCGCCGATGTACCGTCCGCGTTTCGATGTAGCGCAAACCTGAGGAGCTTGCCATGCACTATCTGTTGACCTACGAACTCGTGCCTGACTATCTGGAGCGGCGCGGCGCGCACCGT
>JAXDQB010000305.1:0-3192 GCA_034668065.1 Paraburkholderia sp. | reverse complement strand
CAACTCGTCCTGATGGGTGGTTTATCGACCGAACGAGAAGCCTTGATCGCGCTCGAATCGAGAGTCGATTTCGTCCAAGGCACGTATTTCGCCGGGCCCAGCATCGACCCGGTAGAGTCACGCGTGGCTGAGGCCTCGATGGACGCGCTCTCTGCGGCTTTGCGTAAGCGCGTGGCGGCACGCGAATGTGCGCAGGCCGCTCGACTTGCACCCTATGTCGCCGCACTGGAAGAAGCTTGCCAGCATGTCGTGGCGGGAGAGTCTATCGAGCTTGCAACGGGGTCGCTGCTTGCGCTGCCCGAGTCGGCGCGCTGTTTTCTGCTCGATGCGCACGGCCGTCAAATCGGCGACAACCTCGTGCCGCAAGGCCGCCGCGTATCGCGTCGCGCGAAACGCTTTCGCCCGCTGCTGCATTCCGAAGGTGCGAGCTGGGAACGACGCCCCTACTTTATCGAAGCCGTTCGCTCCCCGGGACGCGTGCACCTGACCACGCCTTATCTGTCGATCAACGAAGCGCACTTGTGCGTGACGGCCTCGATCGCCGCACAATCGGCCAAGGGCTTGCAGGTACTTTGCGTCGACATCAATTGGGAAGCCGCCCCACACGCTGGCTGAAAGAAGTTTTTTCGCAGGCGCTGTGGAGCAGCTGAGCGCGACCGTCAAACAAAATGCCGAGGGCGCGATGCGTGCGAATGAGCTAGCGGCGAAGGCGTCGAGCACCGCGACGCGGGGCGGCCACGCGGTGAATAAAGTCGTGGAAACGATGCAAGGCATTTCTGCGAGCTCGCAAAAGGTCGTCGACATCGTCAGCGTGATTGAAGGAATCGCATTTCAGACCAATATTCTGGCTCTCAATGCGGCAGTCGAGGCAGCTCGGGCAGGTGAACAAGGCAGAGGCTTCGCGGTGGTCGCGGGCGAGGTTCGCTCGCTTGCGCAGCGCTCCGCGAGCGCGGCGAAGGAGATCAAGGCATTGATCGAGGACTCGGTGGGGCGGGTGGCGAACGGCACTGAGTTTGTCGCCGAAACCGGTCAGACGATGGAAGAAATCGTCTCGTCGGTGCGGCACGTTGCGGCGATCATCAGCGAGATTGCGTCGGCGTCGGGCGAGCAAACGGCCGGCATTGATCAGGTGAGCCTCGCGGTATCGCAAATGGATCAAGTAACGCAGCAAAACGCCGCGCTGGTCGAACAGGCAGCCGCCGCCGCCCAATCGCTCGAACAACAGGCAGAAAACCTGCGCAACGCGGTCGCCGTATTCAAGATGGGTGAGACGCACCGCTGGTGACAACCCGTGCGGTGCGAAACCGCAAGACAACAAAAAGCCCCCGCATTTGTGACTGCACCCCAAAAATTGGATCCGTGTCCAACCTTTGGGGTGCAGTTCATTTGTATGGCGAGGGCTTTTTCTGCCGGCGGTGTTGCGCCAGTCGATGCTCTTTCTTCATCGTTTCGACTGCATCGCCACGGCGAAGCCGCCGCGACGATGCGCACTTCGCCAGTTACGCGAAATTCTTCGCCGCAAAGTCCCAGTTCACGATGTTCCAGAACGCTTCGACAAACTTCGGCCGAGCATTGCGGTAGTCGATGTAGTACGCATGCTCCCATACGTCGATCGTGAGCAGCGGCTTTGCGTCGGTCGTGAGCGGCGTGGCGGCGTTGCTCGTCGAAACGATCTCGAGCGAGCCGTCGGCCTTCTTCACGAGCCACGTCCAGCCAGAACCAAAATTGCTGACGGCTGCCTTCGAGAAGGCTTCCTTGAAGGCGTCGTACGAGCCCCACTTCTTGTTGATCGCATCGGCGAGCGCGCCCGCCGGAGCATCACCACCTTGCGGCGAGAGGCAATTCCAGAAAAAAGTGTGATTCCAGACTTGCGCCGAGTTGTTGAAGACGCCACCGGAGGACTTCTTGATGATTTCCTCAAGCGGCAGGTTCTCGAATTCCGTGCCCTTGATGAGATTGTTCAGGTTGGTCACATAGGCCTGATGGTGCTTGCCGTGGTGGTAGTCGAAAGTCTCTTCCGAAATGTGCGGTGCGAGAGCCGACTTGGCGTACGGCAGCGGCGGGAGCGTATGTTCCATGGTGCAGTTCCTTCTATCGAGTGATCGAGTGGGGTGCTTTATGCGGGTAACGCTACAGAGCGTTCGATTGTAGGCGACTTGGCATAACCCCGCAAATCCGTCAACTTTTGACGCCATGTGTACTCAGCATTGACCGAAACATCGGCGAATAGGCGTAAATAATGCTCGCGGAGCCGCTTTTCGTCGCCTCTATTGCGCCCCAGTCTGCCGGCCTATGCATCCCCCCTCCCCCGCAGCAGCAGCGGCAGGGGTACTCCCGCCGGAAGGCTAGATTGCGTCGGAAAGGCGCGGTTGGACATCGCCGAAAGAAACATCGGCCGAGCCTTCCGCGAGGTGCAGGGTATAGCGTCGCTCGCGTTTCAAGGCGCTCGGCGTGCGCAAGGCATGCCCCGTTTTGCCGTCGAGCAAGGCGGCATAGCCTCGCTCGAGCGTGCGCTGTGGACTCAGCACCTCCAGACGCGCCGCGAGCGTCGCGACCTTCCCAGCGCGCCGCTCGTGCTGCCGCACGAGTGCGGCGTCGAGTCTTCGCGCGAACCCGCCCAACGCATGGCGGTGCGCGGCGAGGTCAGGCCGCCATCGCTCCCAGCGCAAGCGCACGAGGGCGAACCGTGCCCGCGCGTCGCGTACGGGACGCCCGCCAGCCGACGCAAGGCGCATCTGCAATTGCTGTAAATGGACGCGCTGCCGCCTCAGCCGTTCGTCGGGACTCACGAGCCGGCGCGCGAGCCAGTCGAGCTGCTGCGCGCGACGCTCCATCAACCGGCCGAAACCACGCGCCAGCGTGGCGCGGCGCTGGTCGAGCTCACGCAGCAGCAGCGTGCGTTGAGGGCTCACGAACTCGGCTGCGCCGGTTGGCGTAGGCGCGCGCACATCGGCGACGAAATCGGCGATCGTCACGTCCGTCTCGTGCCCAACGCCGCTTACGACGGGCAGATCGCTCGAGGCAATCGCACGCGCGAGCACCTCTTCGTTGAACGCCCACAGGTCTTCAATCGAGCCGCCTCCGCGGCACACGATGAGCACATCAACCTCGCGCCGTGCGTTCGCCGTCCGAATCATCGCCGCCAGCCTTTCGCCCGCCCCCGCGCCTTGCACGGGCGCGGGATACACGACA
>JAXDQB010000304.1:0-4177 GCA_034668065.1 Paraburkholderia sp. | reverse complement strand
TCTCCACAGCCTACTTATTGCGCTTATGTGGACCATTTGTCGCACCGTATAAAGTTGGATGAGCGCAGGCCGATAGACAAGTGACTGATGTGCTCGTAATGTGTCCAATATGAGGGTGTATGAAATTATCTTTTGTCCAGAAACTTTGGCTGCCGCTGATCCTAAGCCTTGTGTGTCTTTTTGGCTTATCGATTTCTGATGCCTATCAGACGAGAAGCGTGCGACTGGACGAGCGCAAGACTGACCTTGTACATGCGTCGGATATCGCATTGGGTATTATCAAACGCTACGGGGACGAGGTGACCGCCGGTACTCTGCCCCTGGCGGAAGCTCAGAAACGAGCGCTGGACAGTATCCGGGATATGCGCTACGGCGACAGCGGCTATTTCACAATCCTCAATTCGCAGCCAATGATCTTGATGCACCCGATGCAGCCGGCGTTGGACGGCAGGGACGTCAGCGACTATGAGGATTCGAACGGGGTACGTTTTTACAAAAACACGGTCGATCTAGTGAAGCGTAATGGTCGCGGCTTTATCTCATATGCGTTTCCGAAACCGGGTGCCACCGTCGCCTCTCCCAAAACCGCTTTTAGCGTGGCCTATCAGCCGTGGGACTGGATTATTCAGACAGGGGTCTACATTGACGACATCGATGCAGCATTCCGCGCGACGCTGTATCAGAGCCTCGGAATTTTAGTGGTACTGGCTGGTGCCTTGTCGGCGGTCGTCGTGCTGCTTAATCGAGGCATCCTCCGCACCCTGGGCGGCGAACCGTCCTACGCTGCGCAGATCGCAAGCCGGATTGCCGATAGCGATTTGACCGAGGTGATCAAAACGGCGCCGAATGACCGCTCAAGCCTGCTGTTTTCGATGAAACGCATGCAGGAGCAGCTTATGCGCACGATCGGCACGATCAAGGTTTCGGCCGATTCGATTGCCACCGCCACGCACCAGATCGCGGCGGGCAACCAGGATCTGTCACAGCGCACTGAAGAACAGGCTGCTTCGCTCGAGGAAACGGCGTCCAGCATGGAGCAACTGACCTCCACCGTTACGCAGAATGCCGACAATGCCCGTCAGGCCAATCAACTCGCCGCGCAGGCGACTCAAGTGGCGGAGCAGGGGGGCACGGTGGTGTCGCGTGTGGTGGAGACTATGGATGGCATCAACGCCAGCTCGGACAAGATTGCCGAGATTGTCGGGATCATCGAGGGGATCGCCTTCCAGACCAACATCCTCGCGCTGAACGCGGCGGTCGAAGCCGCGCGCGCCGGCGAGCAGGGGCGTGGGTTCGCGGTGGTGGCATCAGAAGTGCGCTCGCTCGCGCAGCGCTCATCGGCCGCGTCCAAGGAAATCAAGGGGTTGATTAACGAGTCCGTCGAACGAGTGCAGGCCGGCGCCGGCCATGTACGGGAAGCCGGCGCGAAGATGCGCGAGATCACTCAAGAGATCCGCCGCGTGACCGACATCATGGGTGAAATTGCCGCCGCCTCGCAGGAGCAGAGCAAGGGCATCGGCCAAGTGAATCAGGCCGTCACGCAGATGGATGAAGTCACGCAGCAAAATGCCGCGCTCGTCGAACAGGCGGCCGCGGCGGCCAGCTCGCTCGAGGGGCAGGCTAGCGATTTGAAAACCGCCGTTGCGATATTCCGACTGAACCCCTCGCGCGACGCGGACATCAGGCCTGTTGTTGCGAGCACGCATGCGGCGGCTCCGGCGAATGCGAGATCGCCGGTCAAGCCAGCCGCAAAGCGCATTGCACAAGAGCCCGTTCGGGCGACGCAAACGGCCGGGGCTGGCGAATGGGACAGCTTTTAGGGACACCCTATATCACGGGCGATATCAGCCGGACTGATCCGGACGGCGGGCGCACTCAATCCGATCGTGACATCGTCGGCAAAGAAAACGGGCAAAGAGGGGCACTAGGGAAACGGAAATTGGGGGGCACCGGAACCGGCGGGTGCGGAGTCTGTGCGGCGCGAAAGGGGAGGCAGCGACCAAGAACAGTCGCATCGCGATCATCTGCGCTGTGCCCTGCAACTAGTTTTCACGCATAGGCCGAGAAGGAGTCTCGGCTCAGTAGCGAGGAGGTGGTTGTCGCCACCGACTAAGCGATGGCGACAACCGTTCGTGGCGGTCAGCGCTGCTTACCAGCCCGCGGCAATACCGTCGCTGCGCGGATCGAAACCGCCCTGGAACAGCCCGTTCGAGCCCAGGACGATGGCTGCCGCATGGCCCATCGTTTCATCGTAGGGCCGGAGGACTTCGACGTCATGGCCGAGCCTGCGCAGTTCGTCCACCGTTTCGGAGGAAAACCGCGCTTCGAGCTTCAGCGTATCCGACGTTTGGCCCCAGGTGCGACCGAGCAGCCAACGCGGTGCGTCGATTGCGGCCTGTGGGTTCCAGCCGTAGTGGGCGATGCGCGAGAAAACGGCGCTTTGCGATTGCGGTTGCCCGTCGCCGCCCATGTTTCCGTAGACGATCGTGCGTCCGTCGTTAAGACGCGCTAGCGCCGGGTTGAGCGTGTGGAACGGCAGTCGGCCCGGTTGCAGCGGATTGCGCGAGCTCGGGTCGAGCGAGAAGCTGCAGCCGCGGTTTTGCCAGTTGATGCCGGATTCGGGCAGCACGATGCCGCTGCCGAACTCGTGATAGATGCTCTGGATGAAGCTGACAGCCACTCCATTTGCGTCAACCACGCCCAGCCAGACCGTATCCGCCGGCCCGCGACCCACGCCCCACGGTGCGGCATGCGACGCTGAGAGCTTTGCGGCCATGGCGTCGAGTTGGCCTGGCGCGAGCAACGTTTGCGGGTCGATGTCCATGTGCGCAGGATCGGTGATATGCCGATCCCGCAGTGCGAACGCAAGCTTCGTCGCCTCGACGCAGGTGTGCACATACTGCGCGCCGAGCGGGTCCATATCGGAGCGCAATGCGCGATCGAGCACGCCTAGAATCAGGAGCGACACGAGCCCTTGCGTCGGCGGCGGCATGTTGTAGACGGTGCCGAGCGAATGCGCAAGCGCAAGCGGCTCGCGAAGGCGCGCGTTGTGCGCCTGCAGATCGGCGAGCGCCAGAGGGCTTCCAAGGCTCTCCAGATCGCGCGCGATGCTGCGCGCAAGGTCGCCGCGGTAAAAGTCGTCGAAACCGGCACGCGTCAGGTGCTCGAGCGTCGATGCCAGAAGCGGCTGCGCGAAACGCGAACCGGCCGCAGGCGCTGCACCGTCGGCGAGGAAGGTTGAAGCAAAGCCGGGCACGGCCGCAAGCTCGGCCAGCTTGCCCGCGGTGCAGCGGGCTTGACTGTCGGTGACGGGCACGCCGTCACGTGCGTACGCAATTGCATCGGCGAGCAATCGGGAGGGCGGCAGCTTCCCGCCGAGAACATCCTTTGACCAGCGATGCGCGAGATCCCATCCCGATACCGTGCCCGCGACGGTATTCGCCGCGAGCGGCCCGCGAAACGGAATGGCCGAAAGTCCGCGAGCGCGGTAGCTCTCGATCGAAGCCGCCTGTGCAGCGGCGCCGCAAGCCTGGATGCCGACGGGCTCAGCGCCGGGGCGTGCGATCAGCCAGAAACCGTCGCCGCCGATGCTGTTCATGTGCGGATAGGCAACGGCGATTGTTGCGGCCGCGGAAATCATCGCCTCTACCGCATTGCCGCCTTCGCGAAGTACGGCTAGTGCGCTTTGCGCGGCAAGCGCGTGGGGCGCAACCGCCATTCCCCGCGCGCCATGAATGGCATTAATCAAAGACATCGAGAACGTTCCTTCGCTCTTCAGCTTGAGCTTGTATACAAGAGAGCCTACAAAGCTGGGCATTATGCCAAAAATGCGGTCAAAGCGTGCGCAGAGCGGTAGGCCGCGCCGAAAGCGCACGGGCAGAAAGGGGGGCGTTCGGCCGCTATCACATCAAGCATCGTCAATTGCGAGGGATAGCCGCGGACGCCGGCCCGAGCAACGCCGCATCCGTCGGTCGATCGGTTTGCGCGCTTCTGAATGTTGCCCAATTCCCATGAACTCGAGAGGCTTCGCTGTCGCACCTATCGTCGCGATATTGAATTTCCATTGGCGTAATTTTCCCCGCTGGAATCCAATAGCCCCGTTGCCGCCGGTTGGCGGCTGGTCTTGGTGGATGAAGAGGGTGTAAAAAGATGGAAAGCAAAATCGAAAGCAAAAGCG
>JAXDQB010000303.1:0-7972 GCA_034668065.1 Paraburkholderia sp. | reverse complement strand
CTAGTCCAGAGAAGAATCTGTCGATTTCTCGCGCGGCCAAGTCCGGGCACTCGTAGTGCACGAAGTGGCCTGCATCGTCAGCGAAGGAAACCTCGACTTCGGCGAAGTACTGGTCCAGGACATCGGCCCAATCGGCTTTCAGGATGGGATCGTGGCGCCCCCAAAGAACGCGCGTTGGCACAGTTATCTTCGGAGGCCTCGGCGCGGTGCCGGCCATGACGGCCAGGCGGCCGGCATTCTGACCGATGTACCAGTTGAAGCCGCCTTGCATATTGCCTGGCCGCATGAAGTTGTCGACCCATCGTTCGAGAACGGCTTCGAAAGCATCTTTCCGGTGCGACCAGTGGCGCAGGAAATGGCCGATGTACTCCCGACAGCTCTCGCGTGAGGAGGCCACCAACGCCGCAGCGTAATGCATCTGATGGAAGCTTTGATACCAGATTTGATTGATGTGACCGGGCTCGCTCCAGCGACTGCCCACGCCGTGGGTCGCGCAATTGAAGAAGAACAGGCCCGTAGCCCGTGCTGGGAAGCTCACCCCCAGAACCTGCATCACGTTGGAGCCGACGTCGTGACCGACGAAGCCGCAACGACCAATGTCCATGGCATCCAGCAGCGCGACGATATCGTCGGCGAGCGTGGCGGCGTTGACAGCGTCGGTCGGAGCGGGATGCGGGTTCTCGCTCTCTCCGAATCCTCGAAAGTCCGGAGCTATCAGCCGATAACGGCCGGCGAGGCGCGCAAAGATCGGCTCCCACGTTGCCCAGAACTCGGGCCAACCATGTAGCAGCATAAGCGGCGGGCCCGAGCCAGCCTCGGCGAAGTGATGACGGACGCCATTGACGGTTACGAATCTGTGCTTGATGTCGACCATGCTGACGTCGGGGGTTATCGTCGTCGATGACTGATATTGGCGACAGGCTGCGAGTCGGGCTGACTCCCGCTGGCAAGCACCTTGGCGACAAACCGGGCGATGGCTTGCGCCATCGCTTCAGGCGCTTCCTCCTGCAGGAAATGGTATCCTGGGATCGTGACGATGTCCTGATTGGGCCACTTGCGGCAGAACTCCCGTTGAGCGCCGATCAGGAAGCCGCCGGGTTCTGCATCGATGAAGAGCTTGGGAAGGGTGCTGACCGATAGCCATTGGGCGTAATTCTCGACGATCGCCACCACGTCCGCCGGCTCGCCTTCAATCGGCAGGTCTCGTGTCCAGGCCAGCAGCGGCAGGCGGCTGGGACCGGGATTGCGCACGTAGCGGCGATACACTTCCACGGCGTCTGGGGCGATGTTTCGGAGGGGCAGCATGTATTCGATGAATAGATTTTTTTCCAGAATGATTTCTTCTCCCCGTGGCGACCGTTGAGCCTGGAAGAACGGGCGTGTAAGCGCTGGCCAATCGTTCCAAGACGGGAATGGACGCACAATTCCTTCCATGTAGGCGATCGCCTTAACCTTGTCTTGGTTCCGGAAGGCCCAGTCAAATCCGAGCACGGAGCCCCAGTCATGGACGACGAGGATGACGTTGCGGCTGATATCAAGCGCGTCGAACCATGCATCGAGGTATCGGCGATGATCGACGAAACGATAGCCTGCGTCGGGAGCCGGGCCCGAATTCCCCATGCCGACCAAGTCCGGCGCCAGGCACCGCCCAAAGGGCAACAGGTGGGGGATGATGTTTCGCCAAAGATAGGACGGCGTCGGGTTGCCGTGCAGGAAGACGATTGGGTCGCCGTCCCCGACATCCACATAGGCCATATCCGTTCCGAGCACGCGCACGCGCTTGCGATAGCAGGCTTCCTCGGTGGAGATCGGCGGATGCGGCATCGTTTGAAGTTGGGCCATGACGCGTTCTCCTGTTGGTCGACACCGTCTAATCGTATTTGCTAGTGTCTTTGGAGTCAACCGGCAAACCGCGTATGCTCGTGTCATATGAGACCGTCAGAAACATTCTCGATTCCCGATGAGCTAGCGACGCTCTACGACTTTGTGAACTCGTTGGACCTGCGCCGCTATCGCGATCGGGATGGGCAACACTCGCCGTTCGACGCCTTGGGAACACCGTCGCAGGCAACCGACTGGTTGAGAGCTCATGGCCTGTCGTCGTCGAATCAAACGCTCGACGAGCAGGACTATCACCACGCGCTCGCGCTACGCGCCGCGTTGCGAGACGTCGTCGCGATCGATCCAGCCATGCGTAACGAGGACATCGGCGCGCTGCGTCGGCTGGAGGCTGCAGCAGCGCCTTTCCCGTTGACCTTGGGAGTTCGCGCTTCGCCCCCGATGCTCGAGCTTCGGCCGCTGCAAGGTGTTGGGAAAGTCGTTGCCCAGCTATTTCGGCTGTTCGAGCTAGGTGACCTGGATCGACTCAAAATCTGTGCGTCAGACGATTGCCAATGGATCTTCTACGATCGGACCAAGCCGGCCAATCGACGATGGTGTTCATCTAACCGATGCGGCAATCGAGCCAAGGTTAAGCGCTATCGGACCAAAGGTAACGCACTCGGTCCGCATTCACACGGCTGACTGACGGAAAGCGTTCGTCGCGCATGGGTTGTCTGTTGCAAAAAGCGGGGTAGTCAACGTCATCCGTACGGTCCCCAGCAAATCAAGGGTTCGCCCGCGGCGCTCGCTGCGTTCTTCCGGTCCTTTCCCGACTACAGTGTCAAGCAGCATGTCCTTGTCGAGCAGCTTCATCGCGGCCCGCAGGTCCTGCCCGTCGCGCGTCTCCAACGACACGGTTCGACGCAAGCTGTTTGGTGAGACAACGCTTTTAGCGATCTCACCGATAAGCATTTGCTTGATCGGGAGGCAGTTCGCGAACTGATAAAAGAGATCACACCCTACCTTGCGCCCCGTGACCAACGCGACAATGCCGTGCGCATAATTGCTTAAAAGTCGAACGGTGGGCAGATACATTTCAGCAATATAGAAATCGCATCAATCTCTGGACCGCAGAGCTCACGGCAACCATTCGTTCCCTCTCTTGTTTGTTTGAGTGAAAGGACGAAGCCATGAAAAATGCAGCTGTAGCATTAGTGATCGCAACAACGTTGCTGACATCGCACCCGGTAGAAGCCCGAGACCGCATTGGTGCAGGCAGGGTTGTCGGTTCCACCGTCGCCGGTCTGATAGCAAGCGCTCAGGGATGCAGTCCCGAATGCGGCGGCACACTGTACTTGGGCACGGCCCCCGCGATCTTCGGATACGGCTACCGCGCAACGTACTACGGCAACGGATTTAGCTATCAGCCGAACTATTATCCGGCATACGCGTATCATGTCGGACCACGATTCCGTGGCTGCTGCCGCCAATAGTTTGCCGAGAAACGGTCGAACGGCATCTTTCGAGCCAGATCGCTGCTACCGGTCTGGGCAACGGTCAAACCAAGCGCGCCACCAAGCAGGACAGAGCTGGCGCGGTCAATAATAAGCCTCCTCACGCGGTGGCCCTACCTCGATGTGGCTACGACGCCTTCACTCCCGCGCTCGCCTCCTGCAGCTTGAACCGATCCCCGTCACGCGCAAGCGTCACACCGCGCTGATGAAATGCCTCCAGCGTGCTGCGATGTCCGATCGAGACCATCGTCGTCGTCGGCAACCTGTCCTTGAGCAGCTGGTAGAGCGCCGCTTCCGACGCCTATCGTGGCAGAGCAGAGGACAAAATGACTCCAGTCATTGCTTTTTTTGACAATGGGAAGCTTGCTCATCGTGTCAGGGTTGGCTCTGACTGCCTATCAGGTAATCAAGCTCGCACCGCCAACGGAGGCCCAGGTATCGAGTCCCACTACACCTTTAGCGTCAGTTCCCCTTACCCCGGCGTCATTCTTGCCGGAATGGGTGTGGTATTGTTTCTCGCCACGCGCCTATTTTCAAATTAGGACAGTACCCGGTTGCGGAGGTCCGAATTACGCGAGCTTGAGGTGGTAACGCGTATGCCGTAATTCACCGATCTTCTTCAGCGCGCCTTTTTCGACCAGATCCTGAAGATCGCGGGTGGCGGTGGCGCGCGAGGTCTGGCTGATGGCGATGTAGTTCTCGGCACTCAGCCCGCCTCGAAAACCATCGATGCCTTCGCGGAACATGCGGGCGATCACCTTCTCCTGCCGGCCGTTCATCTTGCCACGCAGCCGCTGGTAGAACTGGGCCTTGGCGACATGGAAATCCACGCGCCGGATCGTGCTGTTCTGTGCCTCCAGAACCATGTTGGCCGACCACGTCAGCCAGTCTGTGATCTGGGTTTTCTTGTTGTTGCGTTCCAGCGCGGCGTAATACTCGTTGCGCTTGCGCTCGATGGTAGTGGCGAGCGCGATCAGACTGGGCTGACCAAGATTTTGTGCCAGAGACTTTTCGGCCAGCGCGCGGCCGATGCGGCCATTACCGTCTTCAAAAGGATGAATGGACACGAAATATAGATGGGCAATTCCGGCTCGCGTCAGGGCCGGCAATGGATGCCTTCCGTTGGGTGCGGTGTCATTGAACCACGCAATGAATCGCTTCATCTCCTCACCTACCGCGCTGGAGGGCGGGGCTTCGAAGTGCACCGTGCGCGCATAGTCCGGTCCCGATACGACCTGCATGGCGTCGGCATGCTTGCGATAGCCCCGGGCGGCCTTGGTGGAGCGGACGCCGCCGAGCAGCATGGTGTGCCAGTCGAACAGCGTTTGACCGGAGAGCGGCGATGCGAAGTGCTGGTACAGATCGACCATCATCCTGGAGATGCCGCGTTCGGCGGGCGTCACGCGGGGCGATTCGGTGCCGATCCCGAACTGCTGGCGCAGCGAGGACTGGACGCTGTCGCGGCTGAGGATTTCACCTTCGATCGCCGAGGTCTTGATCGCTTCCTCGCTGATAAGCTCGATCCTGATGGTTTCCCGATCGTCCGCGGCGACGTGCCTATAGGCGCCGATGAACTCGCCGGATTGCAGCAAGAAGCGCTTCTCCAGCGGTTCCAGAATGCTGGAATCGTAGGTGAAAAGAGGCCAGTCCGGTTGTTGCCAATTCCACGGCATGAGCTATAGAAATTCCCTCTATAACTCACAATATCGGAAAAAATGAGCTATAGCAATGGTTCTATAACTCATGCAGCCCGACGGATATGAGCTGTGAGCGGCATCTTCTAGAGTTCACGGTTCGAATTTGAGCGGAGTTACGACGCCTTCGTTCCCACGCTCGCCTCCTCCAGCTTGAACCGGTCGCCGTCGCGGGCAAGCTTCACGCCGCGCTGATGAAATGCCTCCAGCGTGCTGCGATGGCCGATCGAGACCATCGTCGTCATCGGCAACCTGTCCTTGAGCAGCTGGTAGAGCGAAGCTTCCGAGGATTCGTCGAGCGACGCGGTGGCTTCATCCAGAAACAGATACTGCGGCTTGTGCAGAAGCGCGCGGGCGATGCCGAGGCGCTGCTGCTCGCCCAGCGAAAGCGTCCGGTTCCAGTGCGCGTCTTCGTCGAGCCGCGGCGCGAGCTTCGGCAATCCCACCGCGTCCAAGGTTTTGCCGACCTGTTCGGCGCTGAAGGCGCTTGCTTCGGCCGGATATGCAATGGCGGCTCTTAACGAGCCGACCGGGAAGTAGGGCCGCTGCGGCAACATCATCAGCGTGGCCTGCGACGGAATCGCGATTCTGCCGGTGCCGAACGGCCAGATCCCGGCGATGGCGCGGAACAGCGTCGATTTCCCCGAGCCCGACGGTCCGGTCAGCAAGGTGCGCTCGCCGCTACGGATCGAAAAACCGTCCGCCGTCACCAGCGCCGTGCCGTTGGGCAGGCTGACCAGAAGTTTATCGAGGTCGATCGTCGCCTTGGCGTCGGAGGCGACGTGGATGATGTTCTCTTTGGTCGTCAGCGCAGCGGCATTGTCGATCGAGGCTTCGAAACCGCTCAGCCGCGCCACCACCGCCTGCCATTCGGCGAGCGTGCGATAGGCCGTGATGAAGAACGACAGCGAATCCTGGACGCTCGAGAAGGCCGAAGCGGTCTGCATCATGCCTCCCAGTTGGACTTTTTCGGCGAAATAAGCCGGCGCCACCAGCACGTAGGGAAAGATCACGGCGGCTTGAGAATAGGTGGCGGTGAAGGCGGTCAGCTTCTTGGTGCGCTGCATGATGGCGAGCCAGTTGTCGACCACGAAGCCGAAGCGCGACAATAGCCGCGTGCGTTCGACCGGCTCGCCATGCAGCAGCGCGATCTGTTCGGCGTTTTCCCGCGCGCGAACCAGGTTGAAACGGAAATCCGCTTCATAGCGCTGTTGCTGGAAATTGAGCCCGACCAGCGGCCAGCCGATCAGATGGGTCAGCGTGGTCCCGAGCATCGCGTAGATCAATGCGCCCCATACCAGGTAACCGGGGATGGCGATGTCGTTGCCGAACAAATGCAGCGGCGCCTGGTTGGACAACCCCCACAGAATGAAAACAAAGGAGACTAACGTTACGACCGCGCTCAAAAGCCCGATGCCGAGCTGCAGCGTCTGTTCCACGAAGCGCTGGGTGTCTTCCGCGATGCGCTGGTCCGGATTGTCGGCGGCATCGCCGAGCAACTGCATGCGGTAGTGATTGGCATCATGCAGCCAGCCGCCGAGATAACGGTCCGTCATCCAGCGTCGCCAGCGGATCTGCAGCCATTGGTTGAGATAGAGCTGGTAGACCTTGAGCCCGATCCAGAATGCCGCGAGGACGCAGAAATAGCCGATCTGGTAGGTGAATACGGCCTGGTTGCGCTCCTGCAGCGCATTGTAGAAGACATTGTTCCAGCGATTGAACAGAACGGTCAGAAACACCACCGCGAGCTCGATGGCGATCACCGCCGCCAGAAGGCCGCGACCGGCCCATTTGTCCTCGGAACGGAAGTATGGAATTGCGATGCGCCATACGGCCGCGAGCGTCGAGCGGATGTTGTTCACAGCTTGCTGTCTCCGGGAGAAGGGCCACAAGACCCTGAGAAAATAGAAGAATTAGGGGTGCTTAGACTAAAGTCGGGGGTTTCGCGACCTGCGTCAACTTGTCTCGCTCCCCAAGCGATCCTAGCATGGGCGCAACGGCGCGGGGCGGGGAACTGTTCGCGAGGTGGTGAGCAGTTTCGGTTACTAGCCGGGTTTGCGGCGCCTCGTGCATTGCGCAAGACAACCCCTGCGATACGCCAGACGCATCGACCGTCCACGCTGGTCGGGGCGTCGCATGATGGCGTGGGGGAGACCTTCAATGTGGAATCAGATCTATAATCCGCTCGGCAACACGACGTTGTCGACCATCGCCGCCGCTATTCCCGTGGTCACGCTTTTGGTGCTGATCGCCAGCGGCAAGGTGAAGGCACACATCGCGGCCGTCATCGCCCTGATCGTCGCCAATATCATCACGATTTTCATCTATGCGATGCCCGCCAACATGTCGATCCGGGCATCGCTGCTCGGCGTCGTGGTCGGCTTCTTTCCGATCGGCTGGATCGTGCTCAACGTCATTTTCCTCTACCGTATCACGGTCGAGACCGGGCGCTTCGAACTGCTGAAGCGCGCGGTCGGCGGCGTTACGACCGACCGCCGCTTGCAGCTGCTCTTGATCGCATTCGCGTTCGGCGCGTTCTTCGAAGGTGCGTCAGGGTTCGGCACGCCCGTTGCGATCACCGGTGCGGTTCTGATCGGTCTCGGTTTCTCGCCGCTCGCGGCCTCCGGCCTGTCGCTGATCGCCAACACCGCGCCGGTCGCCTATGGCGCGCTCGGCACGCCGATCCAGGGTCTGGCCTCGGTCACCGGCCTCGATCCTTACATTCTCGGCGCGATGGTCGGACGGCAGTTGCCGTTCTTCTCGCTTATTGTCCCGTTCTGGCTGATCTGGGCGTTTGCCGGCTGGCGCGGAATGATGGCGATCTGGCCGGCGGTGCTTGTCACCGGCGTATCGTTCGCGATCCCGCAATTCGTGATCTCGAATTACATCAATCCATGGATCGTCGACATCGGCGCGTCGCTGATCTCGATGGGCTGTCTCATC
>JAXDQB010000302.1:0-3691 GCA_034668065.1 Paraburkholderia sp. | reverse complement strand
CAATCGAAACCTGACCGCTTAGCAACTCCGACAAACCGTTATCTCGACCGCCGCCTAAATAGCGCTCGAGTGCGCCGCGCCTCATGTCGCCGTCAATCACCAACACGCGTTTTCCACAACGAGCGAGCAGCGCCGACATGTTGGTCGTGAGAAAGCTCTTGCCAACACCTGGCAGCGGGCCGCTCAGCATCACTACGCGGTTGTGCGCATCCATCAACGAAAACTGCATGGACGTGCGCAGGCTTCGAAGACTCTCGATGCATGCATCGTTCGGCCGCTCCTCAGCCAATAGCGGTCGCGTCTGGTTGTCACTCCGGTCACCCTTGCGATCCAGAACCGACTGCTCCGCGCTAAGCGGCACGAGCCCGCACATCGGCAGCTGGAACGCTCGCTCGATGTACTCCGGATCGTCAATGCCCTTGAACAACTTGCGACGCAGGAACACGAACCCAGTACCGGCGATAAGCCCTAGAACCATCGAAGCTGACATAATCAACGGCTTTTTTGGCTTGACCGGGTTACCGGAACGCAGCGCTTCATCGACAATGTGCACGTTGCCGCCACTGCCGGCCTTCTGCACCGCCAGTTCTTGCTCGCGCGTGAGCACAAGCTCGTAGATATCTTCCGCGACTTTCGCATCGCGCTGCAACTCAACCGCCTTCGCCTCGGTCGCGGGCAAATTCCGGAAGCGATCCTCGTATTTCACGCGTTGCGCCTCAAGTTCGGACATTTGCTGGCGCGCCGTCTCGATTAAGGGATGTTGATCGCCGTAGCGTGCTTTCAACATAGCGATCTGGAGGCGAAGCGCCGATATTTGCTGCTCGTACTGGATGCTTCCCTCCAGGTAAGCCTTTGCCTCGTCAGTTGCATCGATCGAACCGGCATGCTGCTGATATTGGGCAAGCGCCGCAGCCGCGTGCGCAAGATCGCCTTTTAGGCGTGGCTCTTCGCTCTTGAGGAATGCGAGCATGTTGCTTGTACTGGTTTGCTTGCTCTCCACATGCTCGCGCAAATACGATTGCGCAAGAGCGTTCGTAATATCGGCCGCAAGCTGTGGATCCGCACCCTCTAGAGCGATATCGATAAGGCCAGTTTGCTTGCCTTGCTCCTGCACCTTGATTGCCGACTGAAACCCTGCGATCGCGTCGAGCTCGTTCGCCCGCACCACAATGAATTGCGTTCCGGGGCGGGCAACCAGCTTGTCGACAACAATCGTCACGCCGCTACCCTGCGCGCGTTGTCCAGTCTCGCCACGCAACAGAATGGCACCGTCGGGATCCTGCAATTGATACTTTCCGTCCGCGAACGCCGTGAGCACCATCTCCTTGCCCTCGAGCGCAGGCGGAACCTCGATTGAACCGATGTCGATCGGTTCGCCTCCCCACGCATAGCTGGAAATACCGAGCCATTGGCGCGCCCGATGTCCGGGTGTTGCGAAACGTACGGCCAGACCACCAAGCAGCGGAATTGTCTTTGGCCTCACCGAAAAATTCAGCTTGTACTTGCGCACCACAGGCTCGACCACGTTTCGGCTTTGAATGATCCCGATTTCCGCATCGGTCGGCAGAGGCCCCGCGGCGCCCGTGACGCTACCGATCTGCTGCATGAACAGCTGCGAGCTGCCATCGGATTGATCGACCCGCACGAGCGCACTTGCCGAATAAATGGGCTTGGCGAAATGACAGTAGATGCCCGCGATCACGATAATTGATACCGTGACGACAATCAGCCACCATATGTCATCAAGGATCACTTGCAACAGTTGACCGAGCACGACGTCCTCTTCTTGCGTTCGCGTCGCTACGGCCATTTGCGGGCTTGTCAGAGCATTCACAATGGAATTCCGTTTGTTCGTCTTGGGGTAACACGATCTCGCGTCGAGCACCTGTGACGCGAGGCCTTGCGCCGGCTTTCCTCGTCTACTGACCACCGCATCTAATTCGTCAGTTGCTTCGTAAAGAACACCGCCTGCAGCGTAGGCAACACTTGCTGCAAGACCCGATTGAAGGTCGCAGATGTCGCCGTTCCCACATAGATCACATCAAGGGGCCGCAACTGGAACTGAGACGAAAGCAGGATCGAGTCCGGTTGCGTCATGTCGAGCCGATAGACGTTTGGGTGTGTCGGGTTTTCTCGCTCGCCGCGCATGACAAAGACCTGGCGCGGATTCGCATCGGTATCGAGCACGCCTCCCGACTGCGTAAGGGCGTCCGCAATGGTCAACCGCCCCCTGATCATAAGCACCGTTGCTGGCGTCCTCACCTCGCCCATCACAAACACATGGCTGTCGCTGCGGTCGGGCACCTCGATGATGTCGCCGTTCTGCAGCAACACGTTTTGGGAGGTATCGCCGCGATCCAGCAACGCGTTCGCATCGAGCACATATAACTGCTTGTTGCGCGTGAGGCGCACGCGTTGCAGGTCGGCGTCCTGATTAGTTCCACCGGAGCGAGTGATCGCATCGACAAGCGTAATTGGCACGTCGCTCAGCGCGAGGGGCCCCGGCGTTTTGACGTCACCCGTCACCTGTACCTTCTGACTGCGAAACCCGAGTACGCGCACGTCCACCTGCGGGTTGCGCACATAAGGCGGAAGCTTCGCCTCCAGTTCGTCGCGCACTTCGCTAACGGTCCTTCCCGCAACGTGCATGCGCCCGACATACGGAAAGAAAATCGTGCCGTCGGGCGCAACGGTCTGGCCGTAGGGGTCCGATTGGCCGGGCAACGCGCTGGTATATGGCTGCTCCAATGCACCGGCAACCGACTGCGTGGTGTTGCCGCCCGCCGAAAACGATCCACCGGTAGGCGTCGTCAACTCTGGATGGTCCCAGACCGTGACGCCAAGAATGTCCTGCGGCGCGATCCGGTAGACATAGTCGGCTGGATCACTGAACTTTGCGGGCGGCAGCTTCGGCGCAGTCGCGGCTGCACGCGCTTCGGTCATCAGAAGATCCGAATCAATAAGTTGAACCGGATAAACCTCGGTCGCGTGAGTCTCGGAGCTTTCCTTTAACCGCGACGTGTTCAGATAGTTGCCCGGTGCAGTCGCACAAGCCGCGAGACCTGCCGCCAAAGCGGCAACAGTAAGATAGCGTGTCAGCATATTCTTTCGAGCCATCCCATCACTAGTCGCTCCATGAGCGCGAGGCTTGTCCCATAGGCGTCTTCAGCGCAGCCGTACGGATCTGCGACGTCCACGTTCTCCCACTTCCCAAGCGCGAATACCTTGCCGCGCGAAGTGGGGTCGAGCATCTCAATTTCACGCACCTGGCTGAGCTCGGCAACGAGCACGAGATCTGCGTCGCGCACGATGCGTTGATTCAAGCGACGGGAGCGATGCGTGCCGATGTCGACCCCGCGCTCGGCAAGCAGGCGCTGCATCCTGGGGTCCATTGCCCGCCCGTCGAGCGCGGATATGCCTGCCGAATGAAAAGCGATCGAAGCCGCGCCCGACATGCGGACGTGCCATGCCTTGAACAACATCTCCGCAGCCGGTGAGCGGCAGACGTTGGCGCGGCAAACGATCAAGACGTCGGTGAACGCTGGCGTGCGCCGTCGCGCCTCGTCGTGGCGAGGCAGCACGGGATGTGCGTGCGATATAGTGTCCTGTACATTCACTGGCTTGTATCTCGTATCCAATCAGTAAGCACTACTACCGGTAAGCCCGTTCGTAATCGTTGCAATCACAATTC
>JAXDQB010000301.1:0-4857 GCA_034668065.1 Paraburkholderia sp. | reverse complement strand
ATCTGAACGGCACGTTCGGCATTGCGCTCGGCGTGTTCCTGCTGATGATCTATTACAACCTCAAGATCAAGGGCCCGGGCGGTTTCCTGCACGAATTGGTCTCCGCCCCGTTCGGTGCGCATCCGCTTCTGTGGATTCCAAACCTGGCGCTGAACATCATCGAATTCGTCGCCAAGACGGTTTCACTCGGCATGCGGCTCTTTGGCAACATGTACGCCGGTGAACTGCTGTTCCTGTTGATCGCATTGCTCGGCAGCCTCTGGAATTTCGGGGCGGACACGACGGTGCTCGGCTTCATCGGCCACGTGATTGCGGGCAGCGTCTGGGCGATCTTCCACATCCTGATCGTTCTGCTTCAAGCGTTCATCTTCATGATGCTGACGCTTGTGTATATCGGTCAGGCGCACGACAAGCACTAATGCAGCGTGCAGAGCGTGCAGTAGCGGATTCGTTTTTGTTTCTTTACATCCAGTTCTAAAAAGTCTTTTACAAAGGAGTGATCATGCAAGCTTTCATCGCCAACATCCAGGGTCTGACGGCCATCGGTATCGGCATCATCATCGGCCTGGGTGCAATCGGCGCCTGTATCGGCATCGGTTTGATGGGCGGCAAGTACATTGAAGCTTGCGCCCGCCAGCCGGAGCTGATGAACCCGCTGCAGACCAAGATGTTCCTCCTGGCTGGTCTGATCGATGCGGCGTTCCTGATCGGCGTCGGTGTGGCAATGCTGTTTGCGTTTGCGAACCCGCTGCTGTCGAAGCTCGTAGGCTAAGGTTTCCCGGAAGTTTGCGCCGCGGTTTGAACGCGCGGACGCAGGGGCGAAGCGGACCTTGGGGCGCTGATCGATCGCAATATCGATGAGCGCCTTACCGTTTCACTTTCCGTGATTAGCAACGTTTAAGGAAACACCGTGAATCTGAACGCAACCCTGTTTGCGCAAATGGTCGTCTTCCTGATCCTCGCGTGGTTCACGATGAAATTCGTGTGGCCGCCGCTGATCAACGCGCTGGATGAGCGCGCGAAGAAGATCGCAGACGGCCTGGCCGCGGCCGAAAAGGGCCAGTCGGAGCTCGAGGCCGCGCACAAGCGCGTAGACCAGGAACTCTCTCAGGCGCGCACCGAAGGCCAGCAGCGCATTGCCGAAGCCGAGAAGCGCGCACTTGCCGTCGCCGAGGAAATCAAGGCGAACGCCAATGCCGAAGCAGCCCGCATCATCGCGCAGGCGAAGGCCGATGCCGAGCAGCAGGTCGTCAAGGCCCGCGAGGTGCTGCGCGGCGAAGTCGCCACGCTCGCCGTCAAGGGGGCCGAGCAAATTCTCAAGCGCGAGGTCGACCAGGCGGCGCACGCGGAACTGCTCAATCAACTGAAAGTCGAGCTCTGATCATGGCCGAACTTGCAACCATCGCCCGCCCGTACGCGCAAGCGCTCTTTGGTGTCGCCGAAGGCGGTGACGTCGCCGCCTGGTCCGCTCTGCTGCATGAGTTGGCACAGGTTGCGCGTCTGCCCGAAGTGCTGTCGGTCGCGACGAGCCCGAAGGTGACTCGCGCGCAAGTGGTCGAGCTGCTGCTCGCCGCGGTCAAATCGCCGCTTACGGATGCGGCCGAGGCGAAGAACTTCGTGCAGATGCTCGTCGACAATCATCGGCTGGCGCTCGTGCCCGAAATCGCCGCGCAGTTCGATGAATTGAAAAACGCCCGCGAGGGCGCGGCCGATGCGCTGATCGTCAGCGCATTCCCGCTCGAAAGCGCGCAGCTCGCAGAGCTCGTCGCTGGTCTCGAGGGCAAGTTCAAGCGTAAGCTGAAGCCGACGGTCGATATCGACGCATCGCTGATCGGGGGCGTGCGCGTGACAGTTGGCGACGAAGTGCTCGACGGCTCGGTGCGCGCGCGGCTCGCCAGCATGCAGACTGCGCTGGCCGCATAGGCAACGCGCAATACGCGGCACGGCACGCAACAGAATTGAACATCAGGAGCGAATAATGCAACTCAATCCCTCTGAGATCAGCGAGCTGATCAAGAGCCGGATCCAGGGCCTTGAAGCGAGCGCGGACGTTCGCAACCAAGGCACCGTGATCTCCGTGACCGACGGTATCGTGCGTATCCACGGCCTGTCGGACGTGATGCAAGGCGAAATGCTCGAGTTCCCGGGCAACACGTTCGGCCTCGCGCTGAACCTCGAGCGCGACTGGGTCGGCGCCGTGATTCTCGGCGAGTACGAACACATCTCGGAAGGCGACGTCGTCAAGACGACGAGCCGCATTCTCGAAGTGCCGGTTGGCCGAGAGCTCATCGGTCGCGTGGTGGATGCGCTGGGCAACCCGATCGATGGCAAGGGCCCGGTCAACGCGAAAGAGACCGACGCGGTCGAGAAGATTGCCCCTGGCGTGATCTGGCGCAAGTCGGTGACCCAGCCGGTGCAAACGGGCGTGAAGTCGATCGACGCGATGGTGCCGATTGGCCGCGGCCAGCGCGAGTTGATCATCGGCGACCGCCAGACGGGCAAGACCGCCGTTGCCGTCGACACGATCATCAACCAGAAGGGCAAGGACCTCATCTGTATCTACGTCGCAATCGGCCAGAAGGCGTCGTCGATCATGAACGTGCTGCGCAAGCTCGAAGAAACGGGCGCGCTCGAGTACACGATCGTCGTGGCGGCTTCCGCTTCCGAATCGGCGGCGATGCAATACTTGGCGCCGTACGCTGGTTGCACAATGGGCGAATACTTCCGCGATCGCGGGCAGGACGCGCTCATCATTTATGACGATTTGACCAAGCAAGCCTGGGCCTACCGCCAGATCTCGCTGCTGCTGCGCCGCCCGCCGGGCCGCGAAGCTTATCCGGGTGATGTGTTCTATCTGCACTCTCGTCTGCTCGAGCGCGCGGCGCGCGTCTCGGAAGAGTACGTCGAGAAGTTCACAAAGGGCGAAGTGAAGGGCAAGAGCGGCTCGCTGACGGCGCTGCCGATCATCGAAACCCAAGCGGGTGACGTGACGGCGTTCGTGCCGACGAACGTGATCTCGATCACGGACGGCCAGATCTTCCTTGAAACGGACCTCTTCAACGCCGGTATCCGTCCCGCCATCAACGCGGGCGTGTCGGTGTCGCGCGTTGGCGGCGCCGCGCAGACGAAGGTCGTCAAGAAGCTCTCAGGCGGTATCCGTACTGACCTCGCGCAGTACCGCGAGCTCGCGGCCTTCGCGCAGTTCGCGTCGGACCTCGACGAAGCGACGCGCAAGCAGCTCGAACGCGGCCGCCGCGTGACGGAACTGCTCAAGCAGCCGCAGTACCAGCCGCTGCAGGTCTGGGAGCTGGCGGTGGCGCTTTTCGCTGCGAACAACGGTTACCTCGACGATCTCGACGTGTCGAAAGTGCTGCCGTTCGAGAAAGGCCTGCGCGAGTACCTAAAGACGAGCCATGCCGACCTCGTCAAGCGCATCGAAGACACGAAGGACTTGGCGAAGGACGACGAGGGCGCGCTCCATGCTGCTCTGAAGGACTTCAAGAAGTCGGGTGCTTATTGATCCCTAAAGGAAACGCCGGGCCGCCTTAAGTTTTCGCCCCCGAAGAAGTCCCCTCGGGGATTGACCTCTCGGGGGGCCTGACGCGTCAGCGGCAGGTTAGGGGGGGCTAAGGCATAACGACCTTGAAGCCGCGTGCGCCCCGTAGCAGCAAGCAGGGCGCGCGGCTTCGATCAAGGAGCAAGCAATGGCTGGAATGAAGGAAATCCGCGGCAAGATCAAGAGCGTGCAGAACACGCGCAAGATCACGAAGGCGATGGAGATGGTGGCTGCATCGAAGATGCGCCGTGCTCAGGAGCGCATGCGCGCCGCCCGTCCGTATGCCGAAAAGGTCCGTGACATCGCCGCGCACATGAGCCGCGCGAACCCCGAGTATCGTCACCCGTTCATGGTGTCGAACGAGGGCGCGAAGTCGGCAGGCATCATCGTCGTCACGACCGACAAGGGGCTTTGCGGCGGCTTGAACACGAACGTGCTGCGCGCGTCGGTGCAGAAGTTCAAGGAGCTCGACCAAAAAGGTCAGACGGTTGAGGCGACGGCCATTGGCAACAAGGGCTTCGGCTTCTTGAACCGTTTCGGCGCCAAGGTGGTCTCGCACGTCGTGCAGCTCGGCGATACGCCGCATCTCGAAAAACTGATCGGCGCCGTCAAGGTGCAGCTTGACCTGTATTCGGAAGGCAAGCTCTCGGCCGTGTATTTGGCATACACGCGCTTCGTCAACACGATGAAGCAGGAAGCCGTAATCGAGCAGCTGTTGCCGCTGTCGGCCGAGCATTTCAAGAGTGATGACACGACGCCGACCTCAGCGTGGGACTACATCTACGAGCCCGACGCCCAGACCGTCGTCGACGAGCTGCTCGTGCGCTACATTGAGGCGCTCGTGTACCAGGCCGTTGCTGAAAACATGGCGTCCGAGCAATCGGCACGCATGGTGGCAATGAAGGCCGCGTCCGACAACGCGAAGACTGTCATCAGCGAGCTGCAGCTGTCGTACAACAAGAGCCGCCAGGCCGCTATCACGAAGGAACTGGCCGAGATCGTCGGCGGTGCCGCTGCGGTTTGACGCGTTGCTCGCGAGCCGCCGTACGGAACGCCTCGGAACTGCGCCCTTTGCGCGAGTGAAGAATTGAGTATTTAAAGGAAAAGCGATGAGTACTACTGCTTTGGTTGAAGGCAAGATCGTACAGTGCATCGGCGCGGTGATCGACGTGGTGTTCCCGCGCGAACACATGCCGAAGGTCCACGACGCCCTGGTGCTCGAAGGCACGGAGTTGACGCTTGAAGTCCAGCAGCAGCTGGGCGACGGCATTGTGCGCACCATTTGCCTGGGCGCCTCGGAC
>JAXDQB010000300.1:0-3181 GCA_034668065.1 Paraburkholderia sp. | reverse complement strand
GAGCGAAGCCCGCGCCATGCCGCGCAGGCAGCATCGAGGGTCGCCGCGTCGAGATCGCGAACGCGTGCGCGCACATAATCGAGTGTCGTCTCGTCGGGCGCAATCAGAGCAGCACGCGCGCCAGCCTCCACCGTCATGTTGCAGAGGGTCATGCGCGCCTCGGCGGAAAGCGCCTCGATCGCCGAGCCCGCGTATTCGACGGCGAAGCCGCGCGCCCCCTGCGCGCCGATCCGCGCAATGATGTGCAGCACGAGATCCTTCGACGTGGTGCCCGGTTGCAGCTTGCCGTCGACAGTGATCCGCATATCGCGTGCAACACGATAGACGAGCGTTTGCGTCGCCAGTACGTGCTCGACCTCCGACGTGCCGATCCCGAAACCCAGCGCACCCAGCGCACCGTAAGTGGTGGTATGGCTGTCGCCGCAGAGCACAACCATCCCCGGCCGAATCAGCCCGAGCTCCGGCGCGACCACGTGCTCGATGCCCTGCATCGGATCGTCGACATCGAAGAGATGAATGCCTTGTTCGGCGCAGTTGCGCGTAAAGTTCGCCGCCTGCTTCGCCGCGTCTGCGATGTCAATCGTTCGCGCGGCGGCCGGCACGGGCTTCGTGGGAATCACGTGATCGACCACGCCCATCTGCTGACGCGGGCGGCGCACGCGCAGCCCTTTTTCACGAAGCCCCGCGAAAGCTTGCGGGCTCGTGTACTCGTTCATGATGTGCAGGTCGGTGTAGAGCAGCACATGTTGGTCGTCGATTCGGCTCACCGTATGCGACGCCACCAGTTGCTGATAGAGGGTTTGCGACATTCGATCCTCGTGCGGTTCAACAATCTGCCAGCTCCCACGGCTACTTCGAAGCCATGGGGAGACCAGAAGTCTAATCCGCAAGCCAATCTATATAATGCAGATGGATTTAACTCATTATTAACTTAGATCTACTAATGAGCACCGTTTCGGACCTCGAATTCTTTGTGGCGCTGGTGCGGCATGGCAACCTCTCGGCACTCGCTCGCGAGATGGGCGTAACGCCGCCCGCGGTCAGCGCGCGGCTCGCACAGCTCGAACGGCGGCTCGGGGTACGGCTTTTGAACCGCACCACGCGCCGCCTCAGCATGACGCACGAAGGTGAGCAGTATCTGGCTACGGGTGCGGGGCTTCTGTCGCAACTCCAGGAACTCGAGCGCACGATCTCGAGCAGCCGCGCAACCCCAAAGGGCTTATTGCGCGTCAATGCCACGTTCGGCTTCGGGCGGCGCTATATCGCGCCCGCAATTGCCGCATTTCATCGGCAATATCCGGACGTCGATGTGCAACTCGAGCTGACCGATCGGCCGGTCAATCTCATCGAGACCTCTTACGACATCTGCATTCGATTTGGAACGATTCCCGATTCGAGCCTCATTGCGCGCCAGCTCGCGCGCAACCGGCGCGTTCTCTGCGCATCGCCGATTTACGTGCGGCAGTACGGAGAACCAGCGACGCCGCGCGAGCTGCAACGGCACCGCTGCATCGTGCTGCGCGAGAACGATACGGCCTACGGCACTTGGCATTTGAGCAAGGGCAAGCGGCACGAGACAGTCAAGGTGCACAGCGTGCTCAGCAGCAACGATGGTGAGGCCACGCTCGTCTGGGGGCTCGATGGCCAGGGCATCCTGTTGCGCTCCGAATGGGATGCGCATCCATACCTGCGCTCGGGGCGGTTCAAGCTGTTATTGCCGGACTGGTCCCTGCCACCGGCGGACATCTACGCGGTCTATTCGCAGCGCCTTAATCTATCCGCGAAGGTGACCGCGTTTGTCGATTTTTTAGAGCGATTTCTTGACGGCGGCCGCGCATGGACAACCGGCGCGTGATGCTGGCTTACTTGCGCCCGCTAATGAAAATCAACGACCGAAGTAGGCCGAGTGCGCGCCCGGGTCTCTATGACGATTGGAACCCCGTCCCTACGCTCAGCGGGTGGGCGTTTCATGCAGCCGAGCAAGCGCGGCGGCAGGCACGAGTGTGACGCACACTACCGCCATCAGCGAGATCACGACAATGGCCGTGAACGTCAGATGCAACGACTGATGAAGCGCGACGCGCACGGCCGCACCGCTCGCGGCGGCGCTGGTCGGGGCGCCGAGCAGTTGCCGTAGTTGATCGGCGGTCACAGACGCGACGCCAACGGCGTGCGCCAACCCGTAGTTGAACACTGCGCCGAACAATGTCGCACCGATCGTGCTGCCGAGGTTGCGCGAAAACAGGTTCGATGCGGTGGCGCTGCCGCGCTGCGAAGTATCGACGATCTCCTGAATAAGCACGAGCGAGCTCACACTCAGCGTCCCCATCCCAAAGCCCATCAACAATGAGCCGAACCCGGCAAAGACCGGCGAGCTCGTCGGCGACAGCGCGAAAAACATAAGCGCACCGGCAGGCAGGAAGATGCTCCCCCCCAACAGCACGCGACGCAGCCCGAGACGCTGGAACGAGCGCGCAGCGAACGTCGCCCCGCTCGGCCAGCCGACCATCATCATCGTCAAGGCAAGACCGGCAGTCACCGGCGAGCGATGCAGCACGCCCTGAACGTACATCGGTAGAAAAGTCGTCAACCCCATCAGCGCCATGCCCGAGAGCATCGTCGCCATATTGGATACGGAAATGGGCCGCTGCCCCCATAGCGCGAACGAAATCATCGGATCCGGTGCGCGACGCTCCTGGGCCGCAAAGAGGGCCGCGCAGAGCACAAATACGGCCGCTTCGATGGCGGCCCGCGTCGTGTTGGCCGTGCCCGCGTCGGTGAGCGCCATCATCAGCGATGCGATTGCAATCGTGAAGAGCGCAGCGCCAGCGATGTCGATCGAGGGGCGTGCGCGATTCGGCACCTCGTGCAGGTAGGCGATAAAGCCTGCCGCCGAGACAATGCCAATGGGCACATTCATCCAGAAGATCCACGCCCATGACAAATCGCGGATGATGAACCCGCCAACCATCGGTCCGAGCACCGCGGAAATCGCCCATACGCTTGCGAGGTAGCCCTGAATGCGGCCACGCTCGCGCGCTGGATAAAGATCGCCGACGACGGTCAGCGAGACCGGTTGGATGGCACCCGCCCCGATGCCCTGGATCAGCCGGAATACGATCATCGCCGGCATCGACCATGCAAAGCCCGCGAGCACCGAGCCGACGAGAAAGATCGCAAT
>JAXDQB010000299.1:0-10656 GCA_034668065.1 Paraburkholderia sp. | reverse complement strand
GAACCAGTGCGGCCGTCGGGCCGCGGCAAAAATCATGGATCAGATTGAATGCGTAGTGATCGGCGCCGGCGTGGTCGGTCTCGCTGTCGCCCGCACGCTAGCAGAGCGCGGCCACGAGGTGATCGTGCTCGAAGCGACGGAGGCCATTGGCACCGGAACGAGTTCGCGCAACAGCGAGGTCGTTCATGCCGGGATCTACTACCCACGCGGTTCGCTCAAGGCGACGCTGTGCGTGCGCGGCCGCGAAATGCTTTACGAGTACTGCGCCGCGCGCGGCGTGCCGCATGAGCGCTGCGGCAAGCTGCTCGTCGCCACTGCTCGCAACCAGCTCCCGCAGCTTGCGGCGCTTGCCGCGCGCGGGAAGGAAAACGGCGTGCTCGATTTGATGCCCCTGTCGGCCGACGAAGCACAGGCGCTCGAGCCGGCCCTCGAGTGCGCCGGGGCCGTTTTCTCGCCGCAAACGGGCATCGTCGACAGCCACCAGCTGCTGCTTGCGCTGCAAGGCGACGCCGAGCGCGCGGGCGCCGTCTGCGCGTTCCACTCGCCGGTCGAATCGGTGAACGCGGGTGGCGGGCGCTTTATCGTGAAGGTCGGCGGTTCGTCGCCCGCCACGCTGAGCGCCGCTTGCGTCATCAACAGCGCCGGGCTTCACGCCAACGCGCTCGCGCGCAAAATTCACGGGCTCGATCCGCGCCATGTGCCGCCGCTTTATTTTGCGCGGGGCAATTATTTCAGTGTGTCGGGGCGAGCGCCGTTCTCTCGGCTCATCTACCCGATGCCAAACGAGGCGGGGCTCGGTGTCCATCTAACGCTCGATCTTGGCGGCCAGGTGCGCTTCGGCCCCGATGTCGAGTGGGTCGACACGATCCATTACGATGTCGACCCACGCCGTGCCGAGAGCTTCTATGCCGCCATTCGCGAATACTGGCCGGGCTTGCCCGACGGCGCGCTGCAGCCGGCTTACGCGGGAATTCGGCCGAAGCTTTCGGGGCCCGGGGAGCCGGCTGCCGATTTCGTCATACAAGGCCCGGCGGCCCACGGTGTGCGAGGGCTCGTGAACCTATTCGGCATCGAATCGCCGGGATTGACGGCCTGCCTGGCGATCGCCCAGCGCGTCTGCGAAATTGTCGGGCGGGCCTGAGCCGGCCGAGGAGTGCGGGCCACCGCGCTGGCTTGGAGGTTGCGTCTGATGCTGCACTGAAAAACACGCTTCGTTGTATGCTGCGGGCGGCCGTCGCAAGAACGGCCAGCATTTAGGATCGTGAAAACCGGTCCGTTAAAACACTTGTAGAGGTCCCCCCATGAAATCGTCTCGCCGCACATTTTTGATTACGAGCCTGAGCGCCGCTTCGGCACTTGCGATCTCGCGCCAAGCATTCGCTGACGCGCCGCACGTCCCGGAAAGCGATCCGACCGCGCAGGCGCTCGGCTACAAGGAAGACGCAACCAAGGTCGACAAGGCCAAGTACGCGCGCTATGCGTCCGGCCAGCACTGCAACAACTGCACGTTCTATCAAGGCAAGGCCACCGATGCATTCGCGCCGTGCCCGATGTTGGGCGGCAAGCAGGTGAAGGGCACCGGCTGGTGCAGCGCCTACAGCAAGAAGGCCTAATGCTAATTAGGCTAGCCGCGGCGGCGTTGCCGCGCGGGTAGCTTCCGCGAGGCCGGCCCGTAGTCGGCCTCCTCGGTTTGGCCCGCTGCCGGCCGGCCTTCTTATCACTTCCTGCGCGGCCCGCTTAGAAATGGCTGGCGAGGAACGTCAACGTGCGGCCGAGTGCCAGCGCCGAAGCCTGCTGATCGTACGCCGAGCGGTCAGTGCAATTGAAGCCGTGCCCCGCACCGGGGTAGACATGCAAGTTCGCATCCGGCCTTCCCGCAAACCGCGCTTTCACCTGCTCGACAGCCTCGAGCGGAATGCCCGTGTCCTGTTCGGCGTAGTGGAACAGTATCGGCACGCGAATCTTGTCCGCTTGGTCGAGCAGATTCTGGATGCCGCCGCCGTAATACGAAACCGCCGCATCGACAGCGCCGTTGGCCGCCATCAAATAGGCCAGCCGGCCGCCAAAGCAGTAACCGACCGCTGCGATCTTGCCAATCGTTTCGGCACGATCCTTCAGCACCCGGGCGGCGGCGGCAAGATCGGCAACCGTGCGCTCGACGTCGGTCTTTTGCAGCAGCGACAAGGCTTTTTCACGGTCCGCGCCTTCGTAGCCAAGCTCGACGCGCCGCTCGCTGCGCCAGAAGACGTCGGGGGCAAGCGCCACGTAGCCGGCGAGCGCGTACTGCTCGACGACTGAACGGATATGACTGTTCACGCCGAAAATTTCCTGAAGGATGATGACAGCGGGGCCGCTGCCAGTGGGCGGCAAAGCGAGATAGCCTCCGAAGCGGTCGCCGTCGCCGCTGTCAATTTCGATCCATTGCGAATTCACGTTCATGCTTTCTCCTCGGATAACGCGAGTTTTCGGGGCAGACAGTTTGGCATCGATCGAAAACCGCTGCAGTGCACCCATCGTTACAGGAGCGTTCCGGTAAGGAATCGGCGGAAGCATGGGCCAATGCGGGCCGCTTCTCGTCGGCATTGGGCAGCCGGCGAACCAAGGGCCCATCGCCATTTCGCGTTAATCCGGCATCGGCATCGTTTCGATTGCATCGATTTGCCGATAAGCATTTTCCATAAAACCGTACCGGCGCGGGTCCGCACCGGCCGGTCTTTTCAGCGGGAAACGTTTTGCTAGCGGCGCCGCCTTGGTTATGGCTATTAGTAGTCCCCCCAACTATCTCAAAAAAATCCCAAATATTAATTTGTTGCCATACACTTGCGCGCAGCACGGGCTGCGGTTTGCCACAAACTGGCCGCCTCGCGTGCAGCCAAAGTGCATGAGAGATGCATTCCGACGTTTTCGCCCCTCGAGTCGATTGATGAACAAAGACGAAAGCGGGGTGGGCGAGACGTCGTTTTCGGGACCGAAACTGGAGACTTACATGAAAATCAAGATTCAGAAGGTGTTGCCGATCAGCGCGGCGGTAATGTTGTTCGCCACGGTGGCAACGGGCGCTTTAGCAGATCAGGTTGTCAAGATTGGCCACGTCGCGCCGCTGACGGGGCAAATCGCTCACCTTGGCAAGGACAATGAAGACGGTGCGCGCCTCGCGGTAGAGGAAATCGACGCGAAGGGTCTCACCATTGGGGGCCAAAAGGTTACGCTGGAACTCGATGCGCAGGACGACGCGGCTGACCCGCGTCAGGCCACGCAGGTTGCTCAGAAGCTCGTTGACGACAAGGTCATCGCGGTGGTGGGCCACTTGAACTCCGGCACCTCGATCCCGGCATCGAAGATATACAGCGACGCGGGCATCGTGCAGATTTCGCCGTCTGCGACGAATCCGCAGTACACGCTGCAAGGTTTCAAGACGACGTTCCGTGTCGTTGCGACCGATGCGCAACAGGGACCGGCGCTTGCGAACTATGCGTCGGGCACGATGAAGCTGAAGAAGGTGGCGATCGTTGACGACGCCACCGCTTACGGCCAGGGCCTCGCGAACGAATTCGAAAAGAAGGCCAAGTCGCTTGGAATGACGGTCGTCTCGCATGATGCGACGAACGACAAAGCTACCGATTTCCGTGCAATCTTGACGAAGATCAAGGGTGAGAACCCCGACGCCATCATGTACGGCGGCATGGATGCGACTGGCGGCCCGTTCGCGAAGCAAGCAAAACAACTGGGCCTGCGTGCGAAGATCCTGGCGGGTGACGGTGTCTGTACCGATAAGCTCGCCGATCTCGCCGGCAATGCCACCGACAACGTCGTCTGCTCCGAAGCCGGGCGATCGATCGAGAAGATGGGCGGCGCGGGCAAATCGTTCGAGGCCAAGTTCCAGAAGCGTTTTAACGCCCCGATCCAGATCTACGCGCCGTTCACGTATGACGCCGTCTACATCATTGTCGATGCGATGAAGCGCGCGAACTCGACCGATCCGGCGAAGATCCTCGCCGCCATGCCGAGCACGAATTACAAGGGCATCATCGGCGAAACGCAGTTCGACGAGCACGGTGATTTGAAGCACGGCGTGATTTCGCTGTATCACTACAACGCAGGCAAGAAAACGCTGCTTAGCGAAGTTCAGATGTAATTGACTTCGGCTTCGGCTTTTCACAGCCAGCCACGTGCGGCCGCTCAGGCGGCCTGACACGACAAAAACGGGCGTGTCTTATCGGCATGCCCGTTTTTTTTCGCCGCTGCCTGCGCACTGCGCATTTCGGTCATCGTAAAACCGTCTATGATTTGAAACCCCGCCTCTTCAAGGGAGTTCCTTCAAGGCGTAGGGCGGCGAGCCGGGACTCCGGCCTGAAGACCGGTTGTGGATAGTTGCTAACCGAGCAGCGTGCGTTGCGGCTTCGCCCGGCGGTGACGGCAGGCAAGCCGCCACCTTGGCTCAAAGCCCGAACCGCTTGATCACCTTCGGCCCGATTACGGCCACGAGCGCCGCGCACAGCGCGACAACCGCAAGACCGATCTGCAGATTTGAGACTTGCGCGACGCCTCCGATCACCACCGGCCCAAGCAGCAGCCCGACGTAGGCCACGCCCGCGACATGCGCGAGCCCTTGCGCCGCGTGAACGCCCTTGACGCGCATGGCAGACGCGAAGAGCACCGGCATCATGTTCGCGAGCCCCAATCCCATGAGGGCGAAGCCCGCCAGCGCCGTGATGGAGTACGGCAACAGGAGGGCGCCGATCATCCCCGCGCACGCCACAGACGCACTGACGAGCACGAGTTGCGCCGCCCCGAAGCGGGCGCGCACCGAATCGCCGGCGAAGCGTCCTGCCGCCATTGCGCCGGAGAACGCGGCGTAGCCTGCGCTGGCGGAAGCCGGCGTGGCGCGCACCACATCGCGCATATAGACGGCTGCCCAGTCGTACATTGCGCCTTCCGCGACAAGCGCGACCAGTGCCACGGCACCGAGCGCCCACAGCACGGACGAGCGCCAGCGGCTCGTGCTGTGGCGCTCCGAGTCCGGATGCGCTTCGTGCGGAACGTGCGGCAGCAGCGACGGGCACGCGGCGCAAAGCATCAGCGTGCTGACAAGCGCCACCAGGCCTAGATGGAGCGCCGGCGCCATGCCGAACGACAGCAGGAGGCCGCCGCCGGCCGCGCCCGCCATGCCACCGATGCTGAACATGCCGTGCAGAGACGACATGATGGGGCGCCCGATCGCCGCCTCAACGGCGCTCGCTTCGGCGTTCATGGCGACGTCGAGCGTTGCCATTCCTGCGCCGAATGCCGCGAGCACCAGCAGTAGCAGCCAATACGACGGCACAACCAGGATCAGGGCGGCGCAAGCCACCATCAGCAGGCCCCCGGCCTGGCTCGCGCGGCGCGTACCCACGCGCGCGATCCATTTGCCGGCGACCATCATCGTCGCGATCGAGCCGCCGGTGAGCGAGAATAGGGCGAAGGAGAGCCAGGCGGCGTCGAGGTGGAATTTGTCGCGTACTGTCGGCACATGCACGCCCCAGGAGGCGTAAAGCATGCCGGTGACGAAAAACAGCGTCATCGTGGCCAGCCGGGCGCGCCGGCGGGCAACCATTGACAGATCGCGGTGGGCGGCAGGCAACACGGAGATTTCGGAGGCTTGCGACACAGGCAGTTCGGAGAAAACGCGGCAGCCGCCCCGACGCGAGCTGAGCGGGATCGGCGCAGGACGCGGCCGCCAACCCGCCAACGTTAGCGCGGCACACGGTGAACCGCTACGATGGATAGAGTCGACGATTCTAGCGGAGCGCTTTCGTGCCCGCACGTTTTCAGCCCGATTTTGGGCGCGGCAACCGAGGACACCCATGCACATCCCCGCCCAAGCCCCGCTTCATTTATTGCACCTGAGCCCCGTCGGCACCTTGGCTACCCATCTGCACCACCCGGAGGGTTTTCCTTATCCGACGATGCTACCGTTCGCGCCGGACGTGCAGCACCGTCCCACGATTCTCGTGAGCGGACTGGCGGAACACACGCGCAACCTGCGGATCGATTCGCGGGCCGGATTTCTCGTTGTTCACGAACCAGGCGAAAACGTGCTCGCCAGCGAGCGTGTCACGCTGATCGGACGCTTCGCGGCCGCGCCGGCAGCGCCCGCGCTGGTGCGGCGTTATCTGCGTTATCACCCTGAAGCCGAACGTTACCTTGCGCTGGGGGATTTTTCATTTTGGGTTATGGAGGTCGAGCGGCTGCGCTACATCGGAGGCTTTGGCGCGATGGGCTGGCTTGAAGGCGCCGAGTTGAATCTGATTGACCCGTTATCCGAGGAAGACGAGATCGCACTAATCGCTAATTTCGAACGGCAGGCGCGCCGGCCGCCATGGCTCGAGTTGATGGGCATTGACCGATACGGTGCGGATTTGAAAGTGGAAGGCGTGCGCCGGCGCTTCGCCTTTAGTGCGCCGCAAGCGGCGGTTTCTGATCTGGAGCGTTCGCTCACCGATTGCATCACGAGCTATGCCGCTTAACCCTGGATAACCCCGCCCGCTCAGTAAAGGAGAGGCTCGAATAAGAGTTCGCAGGGTGCTGCATATTGCCGCAGCACGGTATCAAAAGCACCGCAAACCTCGCATCAGATGAAAAGGTTTATTGAGATACCAGGGTGAGTTTTCATGGTTTGCGAGGTATGTCGGTCGGCATCTCATAAAAGCGTTATAGCGAACAGCAGTCGCTTTGGGTAAATCCGGATCGGTGGCTATGGCACAACGATAGAAGAGAGAGGAAAGCGGGGTGAATATTTCTTTAGATTTTTTGAATTCGGGGTTTTCTCATCCGGGTTTTTTGTGCTAATCTCGCTGCGAAATATCCGAGGCACGAATTCAAATGGCGAACCGACGAGCAGAGCGGTGCCATTGACCGAAACTACAAGGGAAACTATGTCTTCTTACAAGGAACTTCTCGCACAACGCGAAAAGCTGGAGAAGCAGATCGAAGAGGCGAAGGCGCGCGAATACGCCGAAGTGCTGGGCGAGATCAAGCAGAAAATGGCTGACTACGGCATTACGCTCGCCGAACTCGGCAGCACCCGTGGCAAGGGTAAGGCTGGTCGTCCGCGCGCGAGCGTTGCGCCTAAATATCGCGATCCGGAAAGCGGTACAACGTGGTCCGGCCGCGGCAAGCCGCCGAAATGGATTGCAGGCCAGGATCGCGATCAATTTTTGATTTAGTAGTTAAGGGCCTTCGGCGGTCATTTGCAGCGCACCAAAAATGATGCACTGCAAGCCCAGCGGGGGGTGACAAAACCGCGCATCCAATTCGGTGCGCGGTTTTTATTTGTACGATGAATTGGCGTTTTTACGCCCATGACTGAGCGCTGCTGGTCGGCTCAACGGACCAGCAGCCAACATCGATTGCTCAAAGCGCATGGATAACGAGAGAGCCGAGGATAATCGGTGATCGGTGGCTTGATCGAGCAACGCTGGTGCGAGCCGAAGGGCTATTCATCGTGGCTGGACCTATCTTTCTGTTTATCCGAGCGAGAACGGGAATCTGCCGATAAGCGGGTTGTTGCGGGTTTTGCCGTTGTTGTTGATTGTCGGCAAAAGCACCGTTGTGAGCGTTGTACTGAACATCGTGCCGGTGTTGCGGCAAGCCGTCTTAAGTTCTCATTGCCGTTGCGCACGCGTCATTGAGGCTGCGCACTCGCGCGCCGAACTCATTTCGAATTTCCTGCCCGCAGATCGCGGTATTACAGCGGCAGTTGCGTATCGAACTTGATTTCACGCAGCACGACGCTTGTGCGCACTTGCGCGACGGCCGGGATCTTGAAAATGCGCGTGTGCAGGAAAGCGTCGTAGGCCTTGATGTCGGGCGCGACGATTTTCAGGATGTAATCGGCTTCGCCCGTCGTGCTGTAGCACTCGGTAACTTCCGGGCAAGTGGCTATCTCTCGCTCGAATTGCTCAACGCCGCCTTCGGTGTGACGGGTCAGGTGGATATGCGCGAGCGCACAAACGTGAAGACCGAGTTTTTCGCGATCGAGCAGCGCCGTGTAGCGCTGGATAATGCCCGATTGCTCCATGTCCTTGATGCGCCGCCAGCACGGCGTGCTTGAGAGACCGACTTGCTCTGAGATTTCTTGCACCGAACGGCGAGCATCAAGCTGCAGCAGGCGCAGGATTTTTTGTGAAAACGTATCGAGTGACATCCGCGTCTCCGCCTCTTTCGGCCGTATTGTTCTTCAATGGTAGTGGCGGGAGAAACAAAAGGCAACCAAAGGTGCGATACATGAGGCGGATTGTCTAATTTGACGCGCTCTTGGCGTCTTTTTGTTCCACGCGTTTCGTACCTTCCGGCTCGGCCGGCCGCGTTTCAGGTTTGATTGTCCCCTGGCAGAGGCGAGCTCTTCTGTGAGGATTCTTGCGAGGTTTTTTGCCATATGCGCAGATCGGCGAGCATGTTGCAAAAGAGCGCGCCCTGCTCAATTGCATCGTCGAGCGCAACGTGCGTGTGCGGGTGCTCGTCGAACCAATGTTTTGGCATGCGCGGCTTGATGCACTTGCGGTAAGGCAGGCCGGTCAACGCAAACGCGAGCGTCTTGATGTCGAGCGCGGACCACGAGAACGGGCAGCGTCCGGCGAACCGCATCATGTACCAGAACATGAAGGTGAAATCGAAGCCGGCTGGCATGCCAACGAATACGGGTTTGCCCGGCAGCGCCTCCACCCATTCCACATAGGCCTTCAGCGCCTCTTCGGGCTCGCGCAGATCGGTGCGGCAGGCTTCCCACGCTTCGGGCTGCGTTTTCCACCAGGCGGCCTGCACGGGGTGGGCCGCGGCGCCCGGCAGCGTTTCGAGATTGGCCGAGAAAGTGCCGATCAATTGCTTGTCCTCCGTGTAAGCGGCGGACGCGAAGCTGAGCATCGAATGCGGGCCGGGAATCGGGCCGTCCGCCTCGATATCGGTGCTGACATAGATTTCGTGGGTCACGCGCGGGCTCCATCGGCAACGTAGGGGTTCGTGCGCCGTTCGTCGCCGAACGTCGAGGTGGGGCCGTGGCCCGGGACGAATGCGATGTCCTCGCCGAGCGGCCAGAGCTTGGTGCGGATCGAGGCGATCAAGTCGGCCTGATTGCCGCGCGGGAAATCCGTGCGGCCGATCGAGCCCGCGAACAGCACATCGCCCACCAACGCCAGCCGATGGCGGCCACTCACGAACACGACATGACCCGGCGTATGGCCCGGACAGTGGTACACATCGAGCGTTTCGTCGCCGAAGCGCACGGTATCGCCATCGCCCAGCCAGCGGTCAGGCTCGAACGCCTCGACATGCGGGAAACCGAAACGTTGACTTTGCGCGGCCAACTGCTCGAGCCAGAAACGTTCGTCGACGTGCGGACCTTCGATCGGCACGTCGTAGCGCGCGGCCAGCGCTTTCGCTCCCCCGCAATGATCCAGATGGCCGTGCGTGAGCAGCACCTTCTCGACGGTGACGCGCTCCTTCTCGATGGCGCCCTCGATCAGCTCGATATCGCCGCCGGGATCTACCACGGCCGCGTGATTTGTCGCTTCGCATACCAGCAGCGAGCAGTTCTGCCGAAACGGCGTGACGGGGATGACGAAGACCTTCATGGATTGCCGCGCGGCAGGGACGAAAAACCAAGATTGTACCGGCCGCGCTGGAGGTGCGCCGCTCGGCCCTCCGGCCAAGGCCGGACGCGCCACGGCCGAGTGGATGTGTTCGCCTTGGTAGGGGCTCTCGGCTTAAGACCTAACCGCTTCCCCAGCCCAACTTCCTTTGAGGCATGGCGCGCGGTAAGCCGGGATCGCGCGCGGAAGACCGGTTGCCTGCAGACCATTGCTGCGCAAATGTGTGGCACCCCGCTTGCTGCAATTTAGACAGGGTGGCGTCTTTGCTATAATGCCCCTACATCGAGCGTGGGTTATCCGCGCCGCCAATTTGCCGACCGGGTGTTGCAGGTGATGCGCCAAGGTCGGTGTCAAGCGGAGCCGTTGGTCAGACGGCTTCGTTCCGTGTCGACTTGTCGATGCACACGTCTTACCCGGCCGGGCGCAACGCGCCTGCCGCGGCCATAGCCGGCCGCATTGTCGGGTGAGCCTGCGCCGCCGTTCCTCGCGTCACGAGACGCGCACTGAACGTGGTAGCCATGTTCCATGGCGGCGTGTGGGGTCTGGTCAGGCTGCCGGGGATAGTTCGACCAGACGTGAATACCAACCGGGCAAATTGCGGCCGAGTGTGGCCGCATCCGAGCATCCGCCGGCCGCTTCTGCGTCCGGCTGGGTGCTTGGATGCCCGAGCAGTTCGCGAGGCAGTTGTTCGCGGGCGGCTCGACACTGTGGTGCACGTCATATGAAATGTCGATTACACCGATATGTGGGGATGCTTTTTGCCGTCAGTTTGCTCGGCGCGTGCGCCGCGCCGTCGTCGCAAACCAGCGCGGCGAGGGCTTCGGCAATCTCCATACGAACCGTTGGAAGCGCGCCGCCTGCCTACGGGTCGGCGGCGCCGCCGGCTCGGGCTTCCGGCGCCGGTCTTGCGGACGCCCAAGGGCTCGGCGAGAACGTTCCAGACGTATCCGGATTCCGCCAGGTTGGCCGAGCATCATGGTACGGCGGACGTTTTAACGGACGCCGCACCGCGAGTGGCGAGCGCTTCAAC
>JAXDQB010000298.1:0-5548 GCA_034668065.1 Paraburkholderia sp. | reverse complement strand
GCAGATTCCGTACCGGCCGACGTCAACCCGCACGCTTGCAAGCGCGCAAATGGGGCAGAGAAAGGAGCGCCACCTTTAAAGGTGGCGTCTTCTTTCTGGGGTGTCGCTTATGCTTCCGTCGTGATTGCGTCGGCAAACGCTGGTACGATCGCGGTCGGATAACAAGTCACCCCAGCGGCGATGCCACGCTGCATTTTCTGGCATCGCACTGTAACGAACGCTATCACATGTATATTTTTCGACCGGCCAAGCCTCATATCGGAACGGATGATGCGGCTGCTCCGTCAGCGCCACGCAGTCCGCGCAACTTGCTTCCCGCCACGTCCACGCAAATTTTCAGGCGGCCCTTTTGAGCGGCGCCCGCAAACGTAACTTCGCGGCGATGCTGGCTGTGCTGGGTGTCGGGCTGGCGCTGGGAGCGCCTTTCTTGCTCGGCTCGCATGAGTCGTTTGCCGGCTTGCGGACCGTTTCGGTACACGTATTTTTGGCGTTGATCGCAAGCGCCGCCGCGAGTGCACTCGCCAAGGCCGGCAAGCAGCAGCTGATGCAGACGACGCTAGGCCTGCGTCTTCCTTTCATGCGCACGTTTGCCATCACGCTGGTGACCGATTCCGCCTTTCTTGCCTCGCCGCTGGGTGCAGCAGGATATGGCGTCAATATTGGGTTGCTGCAGCGCGCCGGGGCCTCGTGGGCGACTGCCACCACGGTTGTCGGCGCCGATCAGGCACTTGATCTGGCGTTTTTGTCGGTAGCTGTGCCGATTGCCATGGCTTTCGCCATCGGTCCGCTGGCTCAAGTTCTCCCGAAGGCAAACGTATCCATCGTCGTCGGAATCCTTGCCTGCGCGGTGATGCTTGTCTCTGCGCTATGGGCGTGCCGCCGATATTTCGCACGTGCGCTGGCTACCGCCGGCCGCCGCGTTCTATGGCTTGGGAAGCTGGAGGGGCGGTGGGACAAGTTCCGCCAGAGTGTGCGCCAGCAGCTTGGGCTGCTCATGGGCGGGCCGCGTTACCAGTTTGCCGCATTACTGCTGTTCACCATGCTGCAATGGCTGCCTCGCTACGGCGTGCTGTGGTTCATCCTGCTTGAACTCGGCTACCGGTTGCCGCTCGGATTCGTGTGGGCGGTGCAGGCTGTGGTGCTGCATGCTGCGCTCTGGACGGGCATACCCGCTGGCGGGGCCGCCGGTGACTTGGCGCTTGCGGCGGCATTTGCAAAATGGGTTCCGCAAGACACTATGGCAATGTCGCTGGTTCTTTGGCGTTTTGCGACTCTTTACTGTCCGCTGATGCTCGGCGCGGCGGCCTTCGTCGCGCTCGCGTGGCGAAGGCGCGCGGCACTGGCTCCGGAATGAAAACTCGAAAATCTCGAGGAACATCAAAGCATGTTGTCGCGTGGCTTTCGGATGCGCACGGTGAACGGCGCACGTTGAGCGTGATCGGCTCGTAAAAAAAGCAGACGGAACGTCTGTGAAAAAAGAGCGAGCGGATAGGTGACTTTCAACAAATCGGAGATCATTCGCCATTCCGCCCGGATACCTTTCCAGTATCCGAGTTTTTCTGTCTTTCTGGCTTGGGTGACGTCGAGCCAGTGGGTGACCGCAATCGAGAGACGGCGCGCAATGATCAGATTGTTCATGAATACCTCGATTCCGAAGCGCGGCAACCCGTGAATTTCCTTTAGCGCCTCCCCGAGCAGTTCCTTTTTTACCACCCGCTCACCCGAGACAAAATCGAGGCCGATTGCACGAAACAGCAACAGGCTGTTTTGCCGCAGGCTGATGCTGAGCTCCGCGGTGCCACTCAGAACGGGAGCGGCGAGCGCGGTGATGTGCTCGGCGGCGAGCCCCTTGAGATCGGCATCGAGCAACATGAGCAGCTCATGCTGGGCGGCGGCGATGCCGGCGGCCATCGCAGCACTCTTACCGCGGTTGGTCGCGCATGAAATCAACCTTACGGACGGGAACCGTCTGACAACCTCGGCGGTGCCGTCGGTTGAACCGTCGTCGACCACGATTACTTCGCTGAGCAGCGGATGCACGGATGCCACCGCCAACACCGCGCCGATCCGCGGCGCCTCGTTAAATGCGCAAATAATGCATGAAACACGGTGACGACTGGACATTGTAGAAATGGCGGTCATGCGTGAAAGTAGATGAACGATTCGAGAAGTCGGCCCCGGGAGCCGCGGCGCACCGATCCTGCCTGCGGCCGACCTGTCGAGGGCAAGTCGCTCATATTACGGGATCAGTGTGACATTACCAGCGCCGTTCAGGCGCCGCGTCGATATGGCCGCTGGATTGTGAAATGCTGCGCGCATGATTGGCTCACGCGAGGCATTGCGATGTGCCGACTCGCCTTGTTCGGGCGAGTCGGGCTGTACGCTACGACATCGATACGCCAAGCAACACGCCGACGCCATACGTGAAAGCCGCGGCCACACAGCCGATGATGATCTGCCGAGCGGACGAAAACCAGGGCGTCCGCCCGTTGAACAGCGACGTGAACATGCCGATCAAGCCGAGCCCGACGATGCTGAGCGCAACGCTCGCCGTAATGCCGACGAGGCCGTGCAACCAGAAGAACGGCATCGCCGGAAATATGGCCCCCAGAGAGAAGAGGCCGAAGGAAGTGCCGGCCGCACTCCATGGATTGCCGCCAAGTTCGTCTGGGTCGATGCCCAGTTCTTCACGTGTGAGCGTGTCGAGCGCCTTGTCGCGGTCACGCATCATTTGCTCGGCGACCCGATGCGCTTCCTCTCTATCAAGGCCCTTTGCTTGGTAGATGAGCGCCAATTCCCTTTGCTCGGACTCGGGCGAGTGCTCGAGTTCGTCGGCTTCCAGGGCGATTTGAGTCGAAGCGAGTTCCCTGGCATTCGTCACTGAAAGCCATTCGCCGAGCGCCATGGAGCAGGCACCGGCGATGAGGCCTGCCAGTCCCGTCAAAAGAATAACCTTGTTGGGCGAGCCGGCGCCGGCCACGCCCATGATGAGACAGAAGTTCGATACAAGGCCATCGTTGGCGCCGAGCACGGCGGCCCGCAAATCGTTGCCCGAGGCGCCCCGATGCCAGGACTCGGCCCGCGCGATTTCCGAGCCGGTTACGCCGCCCGGGTGGCCTCTTTGAGCCGCTGCGGCCACCACCGCCGCATGGCTGTGTTCATCTGCGGATAGACCGAGCGAGTCCGGCTGGTTGGCATATTTATTACGGTCGGCAAACTCGTTCGCCGCCACGGCCGGAAGGACGAAGCGGGGGCCGAACCGGCGTATGAGCATTCGCAGAATCTTCGTTTTGAACGATTGCTTGGCGGTTGGCGTATGGACGCCTCGTTCTTCGAGCTTGGTGCGCCATAGCTCTGCATGCTCTCGTTCGGCCTGAGCCAACTCCAGGAAGACGTCCCGTCGGGCATTGTTGGGCTCGGCCGCTGCAAGCTCTTCATAGAGTGCCGCGCCATCCATCTCGTCCCGCAGGTTGGCGCGAAACCGCTTGATATCTGATTTGTGGGCTTGTGTCACGAGAGCCGTCCTAAAAGTCACGGCGCGATTGTAGGTGGATTCCCGTGCCAATTAGTTAATAGCCCCACGCCCCACCTTTATTGCGAACGACAAAAACTCTCATTCGCGCTCGCAATTGAGTGTTTTGAGGCAAACGTCCTTGGTTACGATGCCCGCTGATACCACCGTCTGGACGCATTGACCACCTTGACGACGGCCAGCATTACCGGCACTTCGATGAGCACGCCAACCACCGTGGCCAATGCCGCACCCGATCTCAGCCCAAACAAACTGATTGCAGTTGCGACCGCCAGTTCAAAAAAGTTGGACGCACCGATCAGACACGATGGTGCCGCGACGTCGTGCGCCACGCCGAGCTGCCGGTTTGCGATGTAGGCAAGCGACGCGTTGATGATCACCTGAATCAAAATCGGTACCGCGAGCAGCACAATAACGACAGGCTGCGCGATGATTTGCTCGCCCTGAAAGGCGAACAAAAGCACCAGCGTCAACAGCAGAGCTGAGATGGAGAATGGACCAATCTTTGCCAGCGCGCGCTGGAAATGCCACTCGCCCTTCCGAAGCAGGAACTTGCGCAGTATCTGCGCGATGATGACCGGAATGACGATGTAGATCACCACGGACGTGAGCAGCGTGTCCCACGGCACCGTGATGTTTGAAATCCCCAGCAGCAGGCCTACCACAGGGGCGAACGCGAAAACCATGATCAGGTCGTTCAGCGCGACTTGCGACAACGTGAAATACGGGTCCCCCTTCGTGAGCTGGCTCCAGACGAAAACCATCGCTGTGCAGGGTGCTGCCGCCAAGAGGATCAGGCCTGCAACGTAGCTGTCCAGCTGCGCGGCGGGCAACAGCGATGCGAACGCATGCCTGACGAAAACCCAGGCCAGGAACGCCATGGTGAAGGGCTTCACCGCCCAGTTGACGACAAGCGTCACCCCGATTCCCTTCAACTGGCTCCGCACTCTGCCGAGCGAAGCAAAATCGATACGCAGCAGCATAGGGATGATCATGACCCAGATCAGAATCCCAACCGGGATGTTGACATGGGCGAACTCGATTTTCGCCACCGCATGGACTGAGCCGGGCAGGAGCTTTCCGATTACGATGCCGGCCACAATACACAGCGCGACCCAGACGGACAGATATCGTTCGAAGAAGCCGATGCGACCCGGTTCGCACTGGGCGGCATTCGGTACAGTTTGACTGTCTGCCATCGTTACTCCCCCTTCTCCCGCAACGCGGTGCCGATGCTCTGCATTTGCAGTTGCAACGCAGGACGATCAAGCGTCTCAAGCGTCTCAAGCGGTAAAGCGGTGAACAACTCGATGCGCGTGCTTAATTGCGCGTATGTCCGCAGGAACGCTTTGCGTTTTTCTTCGTCAGTGCCGTCCATCCGCGATGGGTCGGGCACTCCCCAGTGCGCTTTGGCGGGGTGACCCGGCCATATCGGGCAAACCTCGCCGGCGGCGTCGTCGCAAACGGTAAAGATGAAATCGATCTTCGGCGCATCACTTTTCGCGAATTCATCCCAGCTCTTGCTGCGCAGACCGTCCGTTGCAATGTTTTTCGAGCGCAACAGCTCGAGCGCGAACGGATTGGGTGCGGTGCCGGGATGACTGCCCGCACTGTAGCCGACGAAGCGATCGCCCGCGAGTGCATTAAGCGCTGCCTCCGCAAGGATGGAGCGTGCGGAGTTGTGGGTACAAAGAAACAGGACGTTGTATTTTCGATGTTCGGTCACGGCATTCTCCTTCTGAAGCGACGCGTGGTGGAAGTGATGTTTTTAAATCCGAATTCCGTCCTCTTCTTCGACCAAGGACGGAATTGACCAACAGCGCACGCGCATAGAATTGCAATCGCGTTTTTTTACGCCTGCGTTGCGTTCGTCGCACAACTTAACTTCTCCGCCGCGCAGCAATTCTCCATGAGGAATTCCATGAGCGTTTTCATATGGTCATAGCTGGCGCAGTAGATGATGTATCGGCCCTGACTCTTGCCCTCGATCAGCCCTGCGTGGGCGAGTTCTTTCAA
>JAXDQB010000297.1:0-2702 GCA_034668065.1 Paraburkholderia sp. | reverse complement strand
GTATTGGGCGACCGCTATTGGCATCGAGGCATTGCGCCTCGCCGGCACCGCTCAGGGCGAGGACGCGTCGATGCTCGAGCGCGCGGCCCAAGGCGAGATAAAGCTCGCAGTGGCGTTTCACGAGCCGCACGCGCGCTACGATCTGTTCGAAGTCGCAACCACCGCCACAGCACAAGGCGAGCAGCAGACGTTGAGCGGCACGAAGTCGGTGGTGCTGCACGGCGCGCAGGCCGACTACTGGATCGTGCCCGCGCGGTCCAATGAGGAAATTGCTTTGTTCGTCGTGGCGCGCGATGCCGCTGGCGTGAGAGTCACTGACTACCGCACCATCGACGGCCAACGCGCCGCAACGCTGGAATTCGACGGCACGCCTGCACGCCGGTTGGGCGGCTCGCACTCGGGCGCGGCGGCCCTCGAACACATCGCGGACTATGGCGTGCTGCTATTGTGCGCGGAAGCGATTGGCGCGCTCGACGCATTGAACGCCGCCACCGTCGACTACACGAAGTCTCGCCAGCAGTTCGGCCAGCCCATCGCGCGTTTCCAGGCATTGCAGCACCGCATGGTCGAGATGCTGATCCACGCTGAGCAGGCGCGCTCGGTCACTTACCTGGCCGCAATGCGCTATTCGAGCGAAGAAGCCGACGAACGTCGCCGTGCAGTCTCCGCGGCAAAGGTGCGCGTCGGTCAAGCCGCGCGGTTCGTCGGGCAGCAGGCGGTTCAGTTGCACGGCGGCATGGGGGTGACGAATGAGGTGGCGGCCGCGCATCTGTTCAAGCGTCTCGCAATCATTGAAACCACATTGGGCGATGTCGATCATCATCTGGCGCGGTTTGCCGCGCTGCCCGGTTTTGTCAGCACTGAAATCTGATTGGCCCGTTGATTAGCCCTTTGATAGGGCAAGCGAGTCGGCAAGGAGATAGAACGATGACTTTGAGTTACGAGGACATGACGGTCGGCTCGTCAACCGAGATCGGCAAGCATACTTTCACGCGCGAGGAGATCGTCGAGTTCGCGGAAAAATTCGACCCTCAGCCGTTTCATCTCGACGAGGCCGCGGGGGCCGCCTCGCCGTTCCGCGGATTGGTGGCGAGCGGCTGGCACACATGTTCGGTCATGATGGGCATGTTGGTGCGCAATGCACTGGCGCAGTCCACCTCGATGGGCTCGCCCGGCATCGACGACATACGCTGGCTAAAGCCTGTGCGCGTCGGCGATACGATCACCATGATGAACCTGGTGCTCGACAAGCGCGTTTCGCAGAGCAAACCGGATCGCGGCATCGTGTCCACGCAATGGGAAGGCATCAATCAGCATGGCGAAACGGTGATCACGGTGCGCTCCAAAGGCTTGTTCGGATTGCGCAATCCGGGCGCTTGAACATGACGACGAGCCGTGCGTCGCCTCCAGCATTTCGCGACGCTGCGACGCTGCGTGCGCTCGTCGGTGGCGAGGCGCTCGTGAGCGAGTGAGCGACGATCGACCAGCCTGGCGTCGACCGTTTCGCCGAGGCCACCGGCGACCGCCAATGGATCCACGTCGACCCTGAGCCCGCACGGCGCGAGTCGCCGTTCGGCGGCCCGATCGCGCAGGGATTCATGACGCTCGCGCTGATTCCCGCGCTGCTCGAAAAAACCGTGCGGCTCAAGCAGCGCATGGGCATCAATTACGGGCTCAATCGCGTGCGGTTTACGTCGCCCGTGGCCGTCGGGTCGCAATTGCGCGCAAGCTTCGCCGTCGCGTCCGTTACTGATGTCGACAAAGCGGGCGTGCAAGTCGTGAGGAACGTCACGCTGGAGCGGCGCGGCAATCAGCGGCCGGTGTGCGTCGCGGTCTTCCGTCGCGGTCTACATTACCCGCCATTATTTCTAGCGCTTGACCATCAGTCTGACCGTTCATCCGGATGCCGGCCCCGTGCCGCAGCAATACGGATGCTTTAGTGCTTCGCGTATTGCGTCGCGCCGAACAGTACTTCTTTGGCCTTGTCGTCCATGAGCGGCTTGCGAGCGGACGCGAGCACTTCGACGCCGCGAACAACCGCCGGACGAGCGGCGATCGCTTCGTGCCAACGCTTCACGTTGGGAAACGCATCCAGTTCTATACCCTGGTTTTGCCAGGAGCGCGTCCATGGGAAAGAGGCGATGTCGGCGATCGTATAGTCGTTGCCCGCGAGGTATTGAGTCTTGCCAAGCTGCTTGTCCATCACGCCATACAAGCGCCGCGTTTCGTTGGTATAGCGGTTGATGGCGTATTCGATCGGCTCCGGCGCGTAAACGCGGAAATGGTGCGTTTGCCCGAGCATGGGGCCGAGGCCGCCCATCTGAAACATCAGCCATTGCAGCACGGAATAGCGCGCAGCCGGATCGGTCGGCAGAAAGCGGCCGGTTTTCTCGGCGAGATAGATCAGGATCGCGCCCGACTCGAACAGGCTGAACGGCGTGCCGTCCACGCCCTTCGGGCCCTCGGAGTCCACAATGGCAGGGATTTTGTTGTTTGGACTGACGTCGAGAAATTCGGCTTTGAACTGATCGCCGGCGCCGATGTTCACTGCGTGCACCGTGTACTCGAGGCCCGTCTCCTCGAGCATGATATGAACCTTGTGGCCGTTCGGGGTTGCCCAGCTATAGACGTCGATCATCCTCGCTCCTTCTATTCGTTGAAGCGGCGCCCACAAGAGCGCCGCGCGCGACGAAAATTAGAGC
>JAXDQB010000296.1:0-7007 GCA_034668065.1 Paraburkholderia sp. | reverse complement strand
AAGCGTGTACTGCTCGGTCAATTTCATGGCACCGCTCCTTCCGATGATGATTCGCATGCGCGCACGCGCGGAGCGCGTGAAAGCTCAGCGAAGTCGCGCCCGAACGCGCTCAAGCTATCGAGATTGTGAACCGGACGATGTGCGTCGACATGCGGCAGGATAGCCTGAATGCCGCGTGCCCGTGGCGCGAACTGCGCATAACGCAGTAACGGGTTGAGCCAGACGATTCGATGCGCAAATCGCGCGAGCCGCGCCATTTCGGTTTCAAGAAGATCGATCGCCTTTGCGGTTTCGGCAGATGAATGCGTGGTTCTTTGGTTTGTGAGCGGTGCTGACGTACAGTGTCCTGACGGGAGATCCTTCAGGCCGCGCGGCAGCTCTGCCGCTTTCCTCTGTTAGTTCGTTTGTTCGATTCGCTTCTATTTCGCCTTATGGCATTGTTCCAGGGAGAATCCAACAATGGGCAAACCAGTCATTGGCGTCATTGGACTTGCGGTCATGGGCCGCAACCTTGCACTCAACATCGAAAGCCGCGGTTACTCCGTGGCCGTATACAACCGTAGCCGCAGCAAAACCGACGAATTGCTCGCCGAGTTTCGCGGCCGCAATCTGGTGCCGGTTTACACGTTGCAAGAATTCGTCGACTCGCTCGAAAAGCCGCGCCGCATTCTAATGATGGTAAGGGCGGGCGCTGCGACCGACGCGACCATCGCGGCACTCAAGCCGTTGCTCGAGCCGGGCGACGTTCTCATCGACGGCGGCAATACGCATTTCACCGATACGATTCGGCGCAACGAGGAGCTGACCGAATCCGGTCTGCATTTCATCGGCACCGGCGTCTCGGGCGGTGAGGAGGGGGCGCTCAAAGGGCCCTCGATTATGCCCGGCGGTCCGCGCGATGCTTACGATCTCGTGGCGCCGATCCTCACGGAAATCGCGGCGAAGGCTTCCGACGGCGAGCCCTGCGTCGCTTACATGGGCCCCGACGGCGCCGGCCATTTCGTGAAAATGGTCCACAACGGCATCGAGTACGGCGACATGCAGCTAATCGCGGAGAGCTACGCCGTAATGAAGCAAGTGGCGGGGCTGTCGAACTCCGGCTTGGCTCAAATCTACGCGGATTGGAACGAGGGCGAACTCGACAGCTATCTGATCGACATCACCGCCAAGATATTTCGCAAGCAAGACGCGCAAACCGGCCGCGACCTCGTCGACGTGATTCTCGATCGCGCGGCGCAAAAAGGCACCGGCAAGTGGACAAGCCAGAACGCGCTCGATCTCGGCGTGCCTCTGCCGCTCATAACTGAATCGGTGTTCGCCCGGGTGCTGTCGTCGCTGAAGGCGCAACGCGTCGCCGCAAGCAAAGTGCTTGCTGGGCCGAGGGTGCTGCCGTTCGCCGGGGATCGCCCTCGCTTTATCGAGGCGGTACGCCGAGCGCTCTATCTGGGCAAGGTGATCTCCTATGCCCAGGGCTTCGCGCAACTGCGCGCGGCCTCGGATGAGTACGGCTGGAATCTGCAGTTCGGCACAATCGCGAAAATTTTCCGGGCCGGCTGCATCATTCGCGCACGTTTTCTCCAAAAGATCACCGACGCCTACGATAACGCCCCGGCACTAGAGAACCTGCTCCTTGACCCGTACTTCCGCGATATTTCGGAGAACTATCAATCGGCGTTGCGCGATGTGGTGACGGCCGCCGTCGCCGCCGGGGTGCCGGTGCCGGCCTTGGCATCGGCAATCTCGTACTTCGACGGGTACCGGTCCGAGCGCCTTCCGGCAAATCTGATCCAAGCGCAGCGCGACTTTTTCGGCGCGCATACGTTCGAGCGCGTCGATCGCGAGGGGAGTTTCCATGTGAGTTGGGCGTGAACGGGAAAAGGGGCGGCGATAGCTGATTAGCATCGGTTTCATAGCTAACCAAGCGGAAGTTGGCTTAACTGTTGCGCCGCGGGCAATACTGTTTCACTGAAATAATGGTTTTCCCTAGGTGATGGGGTGGTTAGACTCTGCTTAACGCTTCGGACACGTGTTTGAAGCGATACACGAATCCCAGGGGTCAACCATGAAATCGCTTATCTATGCCGTTGCTGCGGCTTCAGTCTTATCGATGCCGCTCGTTTCGTTCGCCCAAGTCGAATCGAACCAGCCGTTGACCCGTGCGCAGGTGCACGCCGACTTGGTCAAAGTCGAGCAAGCGGGCTACCAGCCAGCCGGCTCCACTCTGAATTACCCCGCGAACATCCAAGCCGCAGAACAGCGAGTCGCACTGCAAGAAGGCGCGGCTGCAGCCGATAACGGCGGTGTCGGCGGTGCCGCCGCTACGGCACAATCGGGCGCTCCTTCCCGACCCATGAATGTCGACGGCGTGCATCCGCTGTACTTCGGTCGCTAATTGCTAAACGTTTTCGGTGCAATGCAATCGAAAGAACGTTGTCAGAATAGTAGGCAGTCCGAAAGAACCTGGCTCGCTGTCTCCGGCTGAACGGGGGGCGAGCTTGTTTCGTTTTGCACGTTTTTGCAGGTTTTTGCGTTGTAGGGGCAAGTTATGCGATCCTGCGGTGCACAGGACTTTTCGCAAAAACCCATTGCACAGGCATCCCGAGAGCCATCGTGACGACGACACCGACTCCCGCTTACCGACACAGCGCGCTGGCTCGTGCCGCGCTTTATCTTGGATGCATCGCACTGTCGAGCTGCTCGACGACGGGCCAGTGGCTCGGCACAGAGCCCGCGCCTGCGCAGTGGCGCGCGCCGGCGAAATCGGCTGACGTCCAGCCGGGCTACTACCGCGTCGCGGCTGGCGATACGCTCGCGGGCGTGGCGGCTGGTTTCGGACAGCGCGCGCAGGATATTGCGGAGTGGAATCGGCTGCCGCTGAACGCGTCCATTGTGCCGGGCCAGGTGCTGCGCGTCGCCCCCCCCGTTGCGGCGAACGCAAGCGGCGGAGTTGGCCCCGTGATTCGCCTTGCGTGGCCCGCTTACGGTCAAGTGCTCAGGACGTCGGGGACAGCTAATGCGCGGGGGATCATTATTGCTGGGGGAGTCGACGAGCCGGTGAAGGCTGCGGCTGATGGGCAAGTCATTTACGTCGGCAATGCCATCGATCAATACACGTCGCTCGTCATCGTCAGGCATGGCGACACGCTAGTGACAGCCTATGCCCTGAACGGGCAACTCTTCGTGAAGGAAGGCGACGCTGTGAAGAAAGGGCAGCAGATCGCCACGATGGGCTCCGACAAGAATGGGCGCAGCACACTGGAGTTTGAGCTGCGCCGCGCAGGCACGTCGATCGATCCGCTCGGGTATTTGCCCCGCTGACGCACGCAAATGAGCGCTCTTGCTCCAATGCTGCTGGCGCCTTCCTCGGTGAGCTTTCGCTAAGAGCGCGAGGGGTCTGCGTCGTCATATCGATGTCCGTCGGATTCTCGCTTCTCGCTCCGTTCTCTTGATGATCTCCTGATCCAAGTAGCAGCGCATTTATCCGCCAATGCGCAGACGGATATTGCCATGTCGGGCCCGGAAACCGTTTTTGCGTGGCCCAGCCGGCCGCCGCGGCATGAAAAGGCGTAACCTGACTGTTCTGCGGCACGTGCTTTCCCGCCTCTTAGCAAAGCGCATGCCGCCGCGCTAACCGGGAGGGTTCGATGACAGCCGTCGATCTCGAGTTCGATCAGCTGAGCAGCACGGTGGATGCACTACGGCGCTCGATCTCCAACCGTTTGATGTACGGGGTGGGCAAGGATGCCGTCGCCGCGCGTCCGCAAGATTGGCTCAATGCGGCAGCGCTTGCCGTGCGCGACAGGCTCGTCGCACGTTGGATGAAAACGACGCGTCAGCAATACGAGCAGGACGTCAAGCGCGTCTATTACCTTTCGATGGAATTTCTGATCGGCCGAACGTTCACGAACGCGCTGCTCGCGCTCGGCATTCACGATCAGGTGAACGAGGCGCTTGCGGGGCTCGGCGTGGATATGGCAATTCTCGCAGAGCTCGAGCACGACGCCGCGCTCGGCAATGGCGGCCTCGGGCGCCTTGCTGCCTGTTTTCTCGATTCGATGGCGACACTGGCGATTCCCGGTTTCGGCTACGGTATCCGCTACGACTACGGCATGTTCCGTCAACTGATCATCGACGGCGGGCAAGTCGAAACACCTGACTATTGGCTGCGCACCGGAAATCCATGGGAATTCCCGCGCCCTGAAGTTCAATACGTAGTTCATTTCGGAGGCCGAACGATTCAGCGCGAGCGTGGAATCGAGTGGGTTGAGACCGAGCACGTCAACGCAATGGCGTACGACACGGTGATACCGGGATATGGCACTAGCGCGACGAACACGTTGAGGCTATGGTCGGCGCGGGCGACGGAAGAGCTCGATCTTTCGGCGTTCAATCAGGGCGACTATCGCAGGGCAGTGGAGGCAAAGGAGCATTCCGAGAACGTGTCGCGGCTTCTTTATCCGGACGACTCGACCACGGCCGGGCGCGAGTTGCGGCTGCGCCAGGAGTATTTTATCGTGTCGGCTACGATGCAGGATCTTATTCGACGCTATCAGCGCACGCACAGCACGTTCGGTCGCTTCACCGAAAAAGTGGCGATCCATCTGAACGATACGCACCCCGTATTTGCCATCCCCGAGTTGATGCGCCTTCTGGTCGACATTCATCATGTGCCATGGGAGCGCGCGTGGAAAATCGTGCAACAAGTGTTTTCCTACACGAATCACACGCTGATGCCGGAGGCGCTCGAAACGTGGGACGTCGACATGCTCGCTCGCCTTCTGCCACGGCACCTCGAAATCATCTTCGAAATCAATGCGAACTTTCTCAAGGAGGCGAGCGAGCATTTCGGGCACGACATCGATGCGATCCGGCGCATTTCGCTCGTTGACGAATACGGCCAGCGCCGTGTGCGCATGGCGCAACTCGCGATCGTTGCGAGCCAGAGAGTCAACGGCGTATCGAAGCTGCATTCGGAGCTGATGGAGCGGGAGTTCTTCAGAGACTTCGCGCGCTTGTTTCCCGAACGATTTACGAATGTGACGAATGGCATCACGCCGCGCCGCTGGCTCGCTCAAGCCAACCCGCCGTTGTCGTCGCTGATCGACGCGCATATAGGCCCCGGCTGGCGCACGGATCTCTTCGAGCTCGGCAAGCTACGTGCGTTCAAGGACGATCCGTCGTTCGCGGCTCGGTTTCGCGCCGCCAAACGCCGCAACAAGATCCAACTCGCACATCGGCTCATGCGCGACATCGGCTACACGGTTCATCCCGACGCGCTCTTCGACATGCAAGTAAAGCGGATTCATGAGTACAAGCGGCAACTGCTCAACGTGCTGCATGTCATCGTCCGCTATAACCGTATTCGTGCGAACCCCGACTACGATTGGGTGCCACGCGCGGTCATCTTCGCGGGTAAAGCGGCGTCGGCCTACAAGTTGGCAAAGACGATTATCAAGCTGATTGGCGGTGTTGCCGCGAACGTCAACAACGATCCGCTCGTTGGAGACCGGCTCAAGGTAGTGTTCGTCCCGAACTACGGCGTGAGCGTGGCCGAAGCCATGATTCCTGCGGCGGACCTCTCCGAGCAGATTTCTATGGCGGGTACGGAGGCTTCGGGCACCGGCAACATGAAGCTGGCATTAAACGGCGCGCTTACGATCGGCACGATGGATGGTGCCAACATTGAGATTTGCAATGCAGTGGGGCGCGAGAACATGTTCATTTTCGGGCTCACGGCGAATGAAGTCGGCGAGTTGCGCGCGTCCGGCTACCGCCCGCGACAGATTTACGAAGAAAATGAAGAGCTGCGGATCGCGCTCGACCAGATCCGTACAGGCTATTTTTCAGAAGGCGATTCGCACCGCTTCGCCGACGTCTTTCATACGCTCGTTGACTGGGGCGATCACTACATGGTGCTCGCGGATTTCGCGGCGTTCGCCGCGGCGCAAGACGCGGTCGACGCGCGCTTTCGCGATCCGCGCACATGGACGGCGAGTGCGATTGAAAACGTGGCCGGGATGGGGCAGTTTTCGTCGGATCGCGCCATTGCAGAATACGCGCGCGAAATCTGGCGCGTAAAGCCGCTCGAAACGGGTTGATCCCGCAGTGTGCTTTCAATTTGCGGCCGCCGCACCTGGTGATTCAGCGTGGCGATGCGTTCCCCGAGCTTGTGAGCGCGGTGCGCACGGCTCGCTCGACACGAGCAAGGAAATCAAGATCAGGGCTCGAAACGGCTTCGCGCTCGCCGCCGGCTGTATTGACGAGTAGCAGGTGTCTGACGTCTTGCACGAGCCATGCAAGCGCGCCCACGACGATCAACATCACGCCGATCGCGAGTGCCGCGCCGGATTGCAGTACGGCACCGGTGACCGCAACGATTACGCCGACGGACGAGAGGGCGAGGGGTAATGCCTTGTTTTTACGCATTGTTACGACCCGCACGTCCTGGATATCGCGCAGCGGAAACACTTGGCCGCTTGCGCTCAGTCCATTGCGAGTGATCATGACGCCGCGTTCGTTGAACGGGTTTTCCATTGAGAAAGACTTGAGTCGTTACACGTAATGACGGCTCGTAAGCGTAACAGAGAACGCGGCGATCTCAAATCGGCCCGTGTTGGCACGCGGTGAAATTAACAGCCGCCGCAGCGTGGCGGGAGGACTCAACTCGCTTCAGTCGAGTAGATGCGCCCAGGCACATGCGAAGCGACAAGACGTGCGATTTCCGATTCAGTCAATTCCGCGGGTACGACGCACCGATGCGACGGCATATCGCTTTCCATCGTCCATTCCACGAGCCGATAGGTGCGGCCCCACGGGCGCTGCACGGGCATTGATACGCGGCAGCTCTGGACGGGAAGTGCATGCTCACGCTTGAGCATGCGCCGCAGGTGCTTGAAGACGCTATCTTCGATCATCGCCGTTTCCATTTCCGTTTTCGTTTCCGGCGCCTATGGCCTTAGGCACTTTAGGCACGCCGCAGGAAAAAGGGAAAAACAAAAGGGGAAAAA
>JAXDQB010000295.1:0-5996 GCA_034668065.1 Paraburkholderia sp. | reverse complement strand
TCCCCGCCGTCATCGGGCGTGATGAAACCAAAGCCTTTCGCGTCATTGAACCACTTCACGGTACCCGTCGTCATTTTTACGTTCCCAAATAACCAGCTTTATAGAGAACACGCGCCCTGTTGTGCTGCACGCGCGTACCCTCTTTCTAACACGAGAAAATCGAAATCAAAAGCAAGCGTTTTCCCGAAGTGGTGCAACTTTTTGGCCTCACCCGCACCATGCCCCCGGCCCTAGTAAACGATTCCTTCGCAGCGCGGCCGGTGGCGCCCAAGCATGCATTGAGCCGGTGAGACTTAGGCGCGACCGTACGCTCCATGAGCCCGCAAGTGCGCCCCTGCATTTTGATATACTCCACCACACTATCGGAGTTTACCAATGAGCCATACCATTCGCGAAAAGCAGAAGCTGCTCAACAGGGTGCGCCGTATCAAGGGGCAGGTCGAAGCCATTGAACGAGCGTTGGAAGAGGAGCGCGATTGTGGAGACGTACTCCAACAAATCACGAGTTGTCGAGGGGCGATGAATGGGCTGCTCGCTGTCGTGCTGGAAGATCACATACGCACCCACCTGGTGGATGCCGAAGGTCACGAAGAGCCACCCGGCAGTGCAACCGAGCAGCTCATCGAGGTTGTTCATAGCTATTTCAAGTAGAGCAAAAATGAGTGATTTCAAAAACGCCGCGTTCGGCGCAGGGCATGACCACATCTTTCTTGGTTCTGGCCACGAAGAGAACGAGCGCAAAACGTGGGCCGTAATCGCGCTGTGCAGCGCGATGATGCTGATTGAAATTGTCGGCGGCAGTATGTTCGGGTCGCTTGCGCTCGTCGCTGACGGCTTGCACATGTCGACGCATGCCGGCGCAATGCTGATTGCGGCCCTCGCATATACCTACGCGCGCAAACATGCCGCTGACTCGCGCTTCGTCTTCGGTACCGGCAAGCTCGGCGACCTCGCGGGATTCACGAGTGCCATCGTGCTCGCGCTGATTGCAGTGCTGATTGGCTACGAGGCGGTGTCGCGTTTTCTGTCACCTGTATCGATTCATTTCGGGGAAGCGATTCCCATCGCCGTTGTCGGCCTGCTGGTCAACCTCGCGAGCATATGGCTGCTGAGCGGCGACCACCATGGTCACGGTCACGGTCACGGTCACGGTCACGGTCACGGTCATGGTCATGGTCATGGTCAAGAAGACCATGCTCACTCAGACGAGGTGCAGAAGATTTTCGCCCCATCCGGCGTGTACGCAGTCTCCATCTTCGAAGACGGTGTGCCGCCCGTTTTCCGAATTACGCCGGCCACGACTAATTCGCGACCGGACGCGACGCCAGTGTCCGTGACGACAATAAGGCCGGATGGCACGCAACAGGTATTCGCGCTAGTGGACCGTGGCGGCTATCTGCAATCGGAGGAAGAGATTCCTGAGCCACACGCCTTCAAGGCCATTGTGCGAATACCGGATGGCGAGCATGCGGTTGAATTTGCCGAGCACGAGCATGGCCACGACGCGCATGAGGCAGCGTCCCGGGACCACAATATCCGGTCGGCCTACATTCACGTCATGGCTGACGCCGCGGTATCCGTGCTGGCAATCATTGGCCTCCTATTGGCGCGCAAATTCGGATGGATATGGATGGACCCGTTGGCAGGTGTCATCGGGGCACTTGTCATTGCGAACTGGTCCTTCGGGCTCATGCGCGACACCGGTGCAATCCTGCTCGATATGACTCCCGATCGACGCATGACCGAGAACGTGCGCCATGCAATCGAGGACCGTGGCGACAAGGTAGTCGACCTGCATGTGTGGCGGGTCGGTCCCGGTCACATGAGCGCCGTGGTATCGGTGGCGACAACGAATCCCCAGCGAGACTCGCGCTTCTATCATGCAGCGCTTGAGCGCTTCCGGGGGCTATCGCATGTCACCGTGGAAGTACAGCCTCGACGCGAAGCGGTTTGACTCATAACCGTCAAGTCGTCGCGTACCGGTTGCTTTAAGAAGCTTTAAGAAAAAAAAGCTTGTTTCCGGCCGGACCCACTGCGGATAACTCTGACAATACGAAGGAGCGAGAAGCCGGAGCGCTGTTTTTGAACGATCGACGTGCAACCAAGACAATGCCGCCCGCGAAGGTCCACAGTGGTGCTCAGTCGTTCATCGCCAGTCCCGCATGACCATCTCAGACCACCTGCATCTGTGGCAGACTACCTTCCTGCGGATCTAACCTGAACGACGCGGATAACGCACTCTCTCCGTCTCGCGTGGCAACTGGCCCGAAAGAGGAGACCAGCAGTCGAACCTGACTTGTGGGGTCGGTGCAGTGGTGGATACCAGCTTCGAGGTCTTAGGAAAAGACGGGCAGCGTGCCTTCTTCAGGACGTGGTACGCAAACCCCGACGGCACGCAAACTTCCGTTCTGGCTGCGTGGTCAACCGGCGAGCCTTCGCCCGCTGCCAGCGTGGATCGCCTGTCGCACGAATACGGCTTAAAGGATCAACTGGACAGTACATGGGCGGTGCGACCGTTGGAACTTGTGCGTCGGGGCGATCGGACCGTGCTGGTATACGAGGACCCGGGCGGCGAGCCACTCGAACGGCTGCTGGGTGCGCCGTTCGAACCGAACCGCTTCCTGCGGCTCGCGCTTGGCATTGCCGCAGCGCTAGGAGAGGTCCATCTGCGGGGCCTCGTCCACAAGGACCTGAAGCCGGCTCATATTCTTGTCGACGAATCAACCGGATCGGTGCGGCTCACCGGGTTTGGCCTCGCCACGGTGATTCCGCGCGAGCGCCAATCGCCCGCGCCCCCCGAGACCATAGCAGGCACGCTTGCCTACATGGCGCCGGAGCAGACCGGCCGGATGAATCGCTCGATCGATGCGCGCAGCGATCTTTACTCGCTCGGCGTCACGCTCTACCAGATGCTCACCGGTTCGCTGCCGTTTACCGCATCCGAGCCGATGGAGTGGATTCATTGCCATATTGCCCGAAGGCCCGCATCACCGAGGGAGCGGGTTAAGCGCGTTCCGGCCCAGATCTCGCGCATCGTCATGAAGCTGCTCGCCAAGACGGCCGAAGAGCGCTATCAAACAGCGGTCGGCCTCGCGCATGACCTGCGCCGTTGTTTGACTGAATGGGAAGCGGGTTGCCGAATCAATCCATTTCCGCTGGGCAAGCGCGACATCCCGGACCAATTGCTGATTCCGGAAAAGCTGTACGGACGAGAGCGTGAAATCTCGACCTTGCTCACCGCCTTCGCTCAGGTTGTCAAAGAAGGGGCTGCCGAGTTGGTGCTGGTTTCCGGCTACTCGGGGATCGGCAAGTCCTCTGTCGTCAATGAGCTGCATAAGATGCTCGTACCGTCACGCGGGCTCTTTGCATCAGGCAAGTTCGACCAGTACAAGCGAAACATCCCTTATGCAACGCTGGCTCAGGCCTTTCAGAATTTGGTTTCTCAGATTCTCGGCAAGAGCGACGCGGAGATGGCCCGATGGCGCAGCGCATTACAGGCCGCGCTGGGCCAGAACGGCCAACTCATGACGACGCTCGTCCCAGAGCTGGCTCTCGTCCTCGGCGAGCCGCCACCGCTTCCTGAGCTTCCGCTTCAGGACCAGCAAGCACGGTTCCAAATGGTATTCCGGCGCTTTCTCGACGTGTTTGCGAAGCCGGAGCACCCATTAACCCTTTTCCTCGACGATCTGCAGTGGTTGGACTCGGCAACCCTTGACTTGATCGAGCATCTGATTGCGCATCCGGACGTGCGCCATGTGCTGCTGGTCGGGGCCTACCGCGACAATGAGGTCGGTCCCACGCACCCGCTCGCGCGGACGCTGGCGAGACTCCGAGGTGCTGGCGCAAGAGTGCGAGAGATCGTGCTGACGCCCCTGCGCCCGGAGGATATGGCGCGGCTCGCAGCGGATGCCCTCCACATGGAGCCAGGGCGCGTACGGCCATTGGCCGACTTGATCTTCGAAAAGACGGCTGGCAATCCGTTCTTCACAATCCAGTTCCTGCTCGCATTGGCCGAGCAGGAACTGCTGACTTTCAATCCCGGCACGGCGGCCTGGACGTGGGACCTGCCTCGCATCCGCGTCAAGGGATTCACTGACAACGTCGCGGATCTCGTGGCGACAAAGCTGAGCCGCCTGCCCAGCGCGACTCAAAATGCGTTGGGGCAGCTGGCCTGCCTGGGGAACATTGCAAACGCGGGCACGCTCGCGACGGTGCATGCGGAGCTCGAGGCCACGCACGCGGCACTCTGGGATGCCGTGCGCTCGGGCATCGTCCAGCGCTCGGATGGCACCTACACATTCCTTCACGACCGAATCCGGGAGGCGGCGTATGCGCTCATTCCGGAAGGCGAGCGGGCGATGGTGCATCTTCGGATCGGCCGCGTCCTTGCGGCCAAGACGCCCGCTGAGTACCTCGAGGAAAACATCTTCGATATCGTGAATCAGTTCGGCCACGGCGCGGTACTGATCAGCACGTGGGAGGAGCGGGAACAAGTCGCCCGTCTCAATTTCATGGCGGGCAAGCGCGCCAAGGCGGCAACCGCCTATGATGCGGCACTACAGTATTTCGCTGCCGGCCGCGCGTTGCTCTCGGAGACCGGATGGCAACATTGCTACCGGCTTACCCTCGACCTTGAGCTCAACTGGGCCGAGTGCGAATACCTTATCGGGGAGTTGGCATTGGCGGGAGAACGGCTCGTTATGCTGTCGAATCGCGCACAGACCACGATTGACGCTGCGGCCGTTACCTGTCTGCGCATCAATCTCTATACGACTTTGGATCAAAGCGACAATGCCGTCGAGGTCGGCCTCGAATATCTCCGCCGAGTTGGCGGCCAGTGGTCGCCGCACCCGACCGAGGAGAACGTTCGCCACGCCTATGGTCGATTGTGGCGACAACTGGGCGCGGGCTCGATCGAAGCGCTTTTTGACCTACCGCTGATGAAAGACCCGGAGCGATGCGCGATCATGGACGTGCTCACGGTGCTCACATCACCGGCCCTGTTCACCGACTTGAATTTGTTTCGACTTGTCGTCAGTCAGATGGCAACCCTCAGCCTGGAGCATGGCAACAGCGACGGATCGTGCCTCGCCTATGCATGGCTGGGCGGCGTTTTGGGAACGTACTTCGGCGAATACCAGGCGGGGTTCAGCTTCGGCAGGCTTGGCCTGGATCTGGTGGAAAAGCATGGGCTAAACCGTTTCAGGGCCCGCGTCTATCTGGTCTTCGCCGTCCATGTTGCTCACTGGACTCAACCCTTGCAGACGTCCCGCGCCTTTTTGCGACGCGCTTTCGAGGCGGCCCTGGAAGCCGGTGATCTGTCCTATGCAGCCTATAGCTGCATCGACGTGATCACAAACCGTGTTGCCACCGGAGATTGTCTCGGTGAGGTCGAGCGAGAAGCCGAGCATGGATTCGAATTTGCGCGGAGGGTGAGGTTCGGTCTCGTGAGCGACTGCATCAATGTGCAGATCAGGCTCATCCGCATGCTCCGTGGACTTACCCCGGACTTCATCTCCTTCAATGATGCGGAGTTCGACGAGCACCGCTTCGAGCAACACCTGGAGAGCAATCCCCGGCTGGCCATTGGCGCGTCCTATTATTGGATTCGCAGGCTGCAAGCGAGCATCTACGGCAGCGACGAGACATCTGCCATGGCGGCTGTATCGAAAGCGGCTCCGCTACTTTGGACGACCCCGACCCAATTTGAATCGGCTGAATACCATTTCTATGGGGCATTCGCCTGGGCGGCGCATTGCGATTTGAACGGTGCCGAGCAGCGACCTCGGCACCTGGAGGCGCTGGCGAGCCATCACAAGCAGCTCGCGGTCTGGGCAGAGAACTGTCCCGCAACTTTCGCGAACCGCGAGGCATTGGTAGGCGCCGAGATTGCACGGCTCGAAGGCCGGGACCTGGACGCGATACACCTCTATGAAGAGGCCATCAGACTGGCGCGTTCGGATGGTTTCATCCAGAACGAGGCCTTGGCCCACGAA
>JAXDQB010000294.1:0-2785 GCA_034668065.1 Paraburkholderia sp. | reverse complement strand
GATACGTTTTTGCGCTTACTTGACCGACTGATGCGGGCGTTTCGCGCTGGTTTGTCGTTTCTTTGCGCGCTTGATGGTTCCGCCAGCCGTCACGCGCTCATTGCCGCGTACGAGGACCGTCTTGGGTTTGGGGCGGCGCGTGACGTTATCGTTCTGCTTGACGACCTTGACGAGGCGGGGGCTCGCACCGGGCTGGCCCTTCGTGCCGGCCGTGCCAGCGGCTTCGCGCACGCTCGGTACGGCGCCGGAGCGTTTCGCCCGTGCGGTGCCTGCTGCGCCGGTCGGCTTGTTGCTGCGCTCGGGCGCGGCCGGTTTCCAGACGACGAGCAGTTTGCCAATATGCTGAACAGGCGCCGCGTGAAGCTCGTCGCAGATGCGCTCGTAAATGGCCGTGCGCTCCTCCCGCTCGTCGCCGAAGACGCGGATCTTGATGAGCTGGTGGGCCGTGAGGTGGACCTTGATCTCGGCCAGCACGGCGTCGGTCAGCCCGTCGGACCCGATCAGCACGACCGGCTTGAGCGCGTGGGCCTGGGCGCGCAATTCGGAGCGCTGGGCAGGAGAGACTTTGAGGGCTGACATAGGGGGATCGACAACTCGACTAAAATGGGGGCGGCACGAACATGCGAACAGCAGCGGGCTTTCGATGCACGCAGGCGCTTTTCGGCATACGTGCCGGCAAAACGCGTATTATCCGCTAAAAGCGCGGCGCGACGTAGCAACAGTTAACCTTTCGATGGCAAAGAATCGCTTCAACCAGTCGTGGCTGCACGACCATATCAACGACCCTTACGTAAAGCTTGCGCAGCGCGAGGGGTACCGCGCTCGCGCGGCCTACAAACTCAAGGAAATCGACGAGCAGGACAAGCTGATTCGCCCGGGGCAGATCATCGTCGATCTCGGCTCCGCGCCCGGAAGCTGGAGCCAATTCGTGCGAAACAAGCTCGCACAAAGTGCGCGCCGCGATGTGGTGCGCGACGGCGGCATCGACGGCACGGTCATCGCGCTGGACATGTTGCCCATGGAGCCGATTGCGGACGTGCATTTCATTCAGGGCGACTTTCGGGAAGACAGTGTGCTCGGGCAGCTTGAAGAAGTGTTGGCGGGGCGCAGGGTTGACCTTGTAATTTCGGACATGGCACCCAATCTGTCCGGTGTGGCCGCGGCCGACTCCGCTCGGATCGAACATGTTTGCGATCTTGCGCTCGAATTCGCACAGAATCATCTGAAGCCCGAAGGGGCGCTGCTGGTTAAATGTTTTCATGGAAGCGGCTACAGCCAGATCGTCGAGAAATTCAAGCATCAGTTCAAGACGGTTGCCCCGCGCAAGCCGAAAGCCTCGCGCGACAAGTCGTCCGAGACTTTCATCCTGGGCAAAGGCCTAAAACGCCCGGGCTGAGGCGCATGAAGTGCCGAAATGCGGAGCGGTTTTCGCTTTTTTGACGCGTCATGCGCCCAAAAAGCGCCTTGACTCGCAAGTAAAAGGCTATTTATGCGGTAACGAAACGTTATGGCAGGGGTCTACGGACTGGATTAGAATGGTTTCGTGGCGTCGCAAGGTAAATGTAGGGCCGTCTATGAGTGAAGGAGTGGTGCTTTGAACAACAACATGTTTTCGAAGGCAGCAGTGTGGCTCGTGATCGCACTGGTGCTGTTCACGGTGTTCAAGCAGTTCGACAAGCCCCGTGTTCAGGAAGGCGTCTCGTATTCGCAGTTCATGACGGATGCGAAGGATGGCAAGGTCAAGAATGTCGTCGTCCAAGGGCGCAACCTCACGGTCACTCCCGCAGACGGTCAGAAGTATCAGATCGTGTCGCCGGGTGACATCTGGATGGTCGGCGATCTGATGAAGTATGGCGTTCAGGTGAGCGGCAAGGCCGACGATGAGCCCAACGCGCTCGTTTCTGCGCTTTATTACCTGGGCCCGACGATTCTCATCATCGGTTTCTGGTTTTACATGATGAGACAAATGCAAGGCGGCGGCAAAGGCGGTGCCTTCTCTTTCGGCAAATCGCGAGCGCGTCTCATCGACGAGAACAACAACGCGATCAATTTCACCGATGTGGCCGGCTGTGACGAAGCGAAGGAGGAAGTCTCCGAGTTGGTCGACTTCCTGCGCGATCCGCAAAAGTTTCAGAAGCTGGGTGGCCGCATTCCCCGTGGCGTGCTCTTGGTCGGCCCGCCGGGCACCGGTAAGACGTTGCTCGCCCGTGCGATCGCCGGCGAGGCGAAGGTGCCGTTCTTCAGCATTTCCGGTTCCGACTTCGTCGAGATGTTCGTCGGTGTCGGTGCGGCCCGCGTGCGAGACATGTTCGAGCAGGCGAAAAAGCATGCGCCTTGCATCGTGTTCATTGATGAAATCGATGCAGTCGGTCGTCATCGCGGCGCCGGCATGGGTGGTGGCAACGATGAGCGTGAGCAAACGCTGAACCAAATGCTCGTCGAAATGGACGGATTCGAGGCGAACTCGGGCGTGATCGTCATCGCGGCGACCAACCGCTCAGATGTGCTGGATAAGGCATTGCTGCGTCCGGGCCGCTTCGATCGCCAGGTCTATGTCGGCCTGCCCGACATTCGCGGTCGAGAGCAGATCCTGAAGGTGCATCTGCGAAAGGTGCCGATCTCCAACGATGTCGACGCAGCCGTTATTGCGCGGGGTACGCCGGGCTTCTCGGGTGCCGATCTTGCCAACCTCGTCAACGAAGCGGCGCTTTTCGCCGCGCGGCGCGGCAAGCGCGTCGTGGAAATGCAGGACTTCGAGGACGCGAAGGACAAGATCTTCATGGGG
>JAXDQB010000293.1:0-7519 GCA_034668065.1 Paraburkholderia sp. | reverse complement strand
GCCGCCCGGCGCTGCGCCGCGTGGCCGCGGGATAGGCCATTCGACGCAACCAGCAGGCTTTAAAAACCGTATTGCGGAATCCGCGCCAAATCCGATTACGAGGTCCACTCGGCACTTCAATCATCCGGCGCGCACTGCGCCGGGTTCTTTTGGCAAAGCGCAAAGGCAATTAGCCGTATCGAGCAAAGGCCGCGATAAGCGCATTGAAATGGGACGCTTGACCACCTGCAAGCGTTGCCAGTTCACTCTTTGATGAGATAGCGGTCCAGGTTTTTGCCGACCAACCAGTTCGGCATTCTGCCCCGGCCGCCCCAAGTCGCGCCGGACTTGGGATCCCTGTACTTCGGCGGCAGCGGCGTCTTCTTCGCCTTCGGCGGACGACCGCGGCGAGGCGCTTCCGCAAAGCCGAGGTCGCTTGCCGAAAGGTTGAATTCCGCAACCTTTCGTCGAATATCCTCGATAACTTCGCTGACTTCAACGCGCCTTGCCTCGTCTGCCTGCGCCTGCAGCTTCGCGATTTGAACCTTGAGTTCTGCGTATTGGGACATCGTGGTCTCCCTTGATAAAAACGTCGCGTGCCCGGAGATTAATCGGAAGCCACGCAACTGGCAATGCTCGACTTACCTGGGTTTACCAGGAAAACATATGATAATTCATCAAAACACAGACACCGTGGGTAATGCCACATTTTGCGGCGAAATTGGACCCCCACCTCTGCGGCGAATTACCAATATGCTTGAGCATTCCGAAGGGCGGGCAATTGCAATGTCACGAAGTGCCGAGAGCAATCACAAAGCTGAGTCGTCGAAGATCGAAAAGAGCTTGCGCAGTTGATGAGCCACGCCGGCTTCGAAATTGTTGCCGATGCGCGGCACTTGGGGCAACCGCGCTATTAGTGCGGGATTGGCGTTGTTCATCATGAACGGGTAGCCTGCCGTTTCGAGCAGATCAATATCGTTCATGTTATCGCCGAACGCGACACACTTCGAGGCATCGATGCGCAATTGGGCCAATACAACGCTTAGCGCACGCCCTTTCGAAACGTTTGCGCTCATGACTTCAAGGCAGTCAGGCAGTGAATAAGTCACATAAAGCGCACTTCCAAATTCGCGCTCGAGATTTCCCGCCACTTGCGCGAGATCGCCTGGCTCGCCGATATAGAGCACCTTTGCGATATTGACCCCGTCGTGTTCGCTCGGACGGACGATCTCATAGCGAAAACCCGAGTCCTGATGAAATGCGAGCAAATGCGGTGCATCGCGATCGATAAGCCATGCATCGTCGGCAAAGAGATTGACGATCACGCGCCCGTGCGCACCGGTGATTTCCGGCTGCACGAGAGCGCGCACCGTCGCGGCCGGCAGATCCTGCGCATGAATCAGCGTGTCGTCGGGCGCATGCACGCGCGCACCGTTGGACGTAACGAGATAAGGGCGAATGCCAAGCACGTCGCGAATGCCCGCGACGTCGCAGTAGTGCCGCCCAGTTGCGATGACGAAATGAATGCCCGCGCCGAAAAGTTGTCGTACCGTTGCCACCGTGAACGGATCGAGCTGGTGCGCGCTACCCAGCAAAGTGCCGTCCAGATCGGTGGCGATGACTTGATATAGGGAATCGGGATTCGGGCCGAATGGAGAGAAAAGGGGCGAGGCCGCCATTTATCGCCCCTGCGCTTGTGCCGCCGCTCGACGCGCAAGCTCGAGTGCTCCGCGCGCGGAATCGGCGCAGGGCGGCCTAAGCCGGCCCCGATGCGAAGCCGGCACGTATGCGCTCATCGGCTCGCCCAGCCCGCCGCACAGCGAGATAGGAAGGTCACCCTCAGGATCGAGCGCATCGACCAACCGGGCGATGTCGATTCCCGCTTGTGCGAGCAGCGCCGCCGCGACCGGATGCGCACGATGCGTGAGCACCATAGGTGCAAGGCCGGCATAGGCGGTCTGATTTGCCGCGCAAAGCCAAACAACGAGGCTGTCGCGATCGCGCGCCCCCGTTTGCGCGAGCAACGCATCGGAAAAGGCGTCCGCTGCCGCTCGGCCATCAAGCACTCGCTGCGCATGCACGATGGCGCGCAGCCCGAGCCACGCTCCACTCGCCTCGTCTCCGGACGGAAAGCCGTACCCGCCCGCGATGCCCCAGCTGCCGTCTTCGGCAAGCGCGGCCGCGATGCTGCCGGTTCCCAGCGCAACGATGACGCCGGCGGCCCCGCCATGCGCGCCGATGAGCGTCGTGTATGCGTCGCTCTCCACGGCGAGGGCCGCAACCAGTGGCGCCTGCGCTTTGAACGCAGCCAGCCATTCACGATTGTTGACGCCTGCAAGCCCGCAGCCGAGGACGCAGCGCGACCATTCGGGGACGAGGCCTGCGTTCGCGAATGCCTGCGTCACGGCGGCGCAGATCACCGTCCATGCGCGTTCTACCCCCAGCCCCAGGCCAGACGCGCCGCCTACCGCTTGCGCGAGTTCGACGCCTCGCGAGTTTGCGAGCACGACGCGCGTTCCCGTGCCTCCACCGTCGATGCCGAGAAGATAGTGTTCCGCTTGAGCCCCACCCTTCATTTGCGCCCCCTCTTGCTTTGGCCATCCTTGCACGCCCACAATTCGCGGCTGCGCACCGGTTCGTCCGTTGCCACCGGCACTGTGAGACAGAGCGTATGCGCTTTGTCGTCCGCCGCCAATCTCCCGTTCGGCCGGCTCGCCGCACGCAGCCGATCCGCTATCCTTATGCCGCGAAGCCGAGCGGAGCCAATCCGGATCGCGAATCTGAACGTGAAGCAGGGGCACCGATGACACAGCGCTGCAATTGGGTGAGAACGCCCGCGGACGAGCATTATCACGACACCGAATGGGGCGTGCCCTCGCGCGACGACAGGCATCTGTTCGAAATGCTTGTGCTGGAAGGCGCGCAAGCGGGCCTGTCCTGGTCAACGATTCTAAACAAGCGCGAGGCTTATCGCCGCGCGTTCGCTGATTTCGACGTTAAAGCGGTAGCACGTTTCGCCGCTGCGGACATCGAAACGTTGATGCAAGATGCCGGCATCGTGCGCAACCGCGCCAAAATCGAGGCTGCCGTCGTCAACGCACGCGCGGTACTGCGCATAAAGGCCGAGCACGGCTCCTTCGCGAACTTCGTCTGGTCCTTCGTGGGTGGCGCGCCGGTGCAGAACGATTGGGCCTCATACAAGGAACACGCGCCCGCCACTACGCCGGTGTCCGTTGAATTGAGCAAAGCACTGAAAGGCTACGGCTGCAAATTCGTGGGCCCGACGATCTGCTATGCGTTCATGCAAGCAGTTGGCATGGTCAATGATCACCAGAGCACCTGCGCCTGGCGCGCCCGCTGCGCCGCGCTCGCCGCGCCGAAACGGGGCACACGCTAATTAGGCGCTGCCGAGAGTGGCCGTGCTATTGAAAGCGCTCCTGCGCTCGCGCGTGATGCGTTCGAACCGGCAACGGTACGCCTGCTTGGCTGGCTGCAAAATGTCTACGACAGGTCGGCGCCGAGTTATCGCGCGAACGGCACAAACAGCACGATCGATTGATCGATGCCCGTCAATTCGGCCTATCGGCCGCAAGGCGCGCAAAGTACACGCCCGAGGCCCGATGACAACCCACACCACAACCCACACCATAAACACAAACAGCGGCGCACCCTTCGGAGGCACACCGCCATTCACGCCGTGCCAGGTGCCGAAAAGGCGCGCTGGCGATGCTCGATCGCCGTGCCAGGTGCCGAAAAGGCGCGCTGGCGATGCTCGATCAGTGAAGCTTCTTCGGCAGCATCTGGCTGCGCAGGCGCTTGTGCAGGCGCTTCACCGCAGCGGCCTTCTTGCGCTTACGCATAGCCGTCGGCTTTTCGTACGTCTGGCGCTCGCGCAGCTCGGCGATCAGGCCATTCTTTTCGATAGCGCGGCGAAAGCGACGGATTGCCACTTCGAACGGCTCGTTTTCTTTCAGAAGAATCGTCGTCATGTATTTCCCAATTTACGGTCAAATGCGCGGCGGTAAAGCGCTCGCGCGTCAGATCGCCGCGAGCCCGGCGGCCACGAGGCAGCCAGGCGCGGGGCCGGCTGGGGTTGCCGGCCGGTGTTTCGCCGGTGTTTCGTTAAGTCATCGTGTACGAAGTCCATGAGGCCCATCGGGCTCGCGTACCCGCGTGCCTCAATACCCACATTCGCCTACGTTTTTACGTTCCTACGTTGATTAACGCCGTAGAAAGCGTCGAGATTGACTCGATCGACCAACGAGAACGGCAGCGATCTTAATAATTCAACCCGCGATGATAGCAGGTAAACTTCTGAGCAGCCACCCCCTATTCTTGCCCGTTCTTTTTTGCCCGCAACGCCGGCCCCTTCCCGCCCCGCTGGCACCGCTGCACAGCCCACATGAAACCGTAGGAAAGCCATTCGGCTTCAATATTGTCAATCGTTCCCTAAAGTTTCCCCCTTGCCTCGCCGACAACCAGGAAAGGCGAGCAGCGCCATTCGTGAAAGCGCGACGCCGAACCCGGTACGGCCTGGATTCCTGGAAGCCTTCAAACGAGGAAAGAAATGCTCAATATCAATACCAATACACTGTCGCTGCAAACGCAGACGAACCTGTCCGGAACGCAGAACGCACTCGCGCAGACTGTCAACCGCCTGTCGTCGGGCAAGCGCATCAACACCGCCGCCGACGACGCAGCAGGTCTCGCGATCTCGACGACGCAAACGGCTTCGATCAACGCCTTGAACCAAGGCGTGATGAACGCGAACAATGGTATCTCGATGGTGCAAACGGCATCGGGCGCGATGTCCTCGACCGTCGCCAACTTGCAGCGTATTCGCCAGCTGGCAGTCGAATCGGGCGACGGCTCGCTTAACTCGGCCGCTCAAGCGAACCTGCAGACCGAAGTGAACACGCGTCTGACGGAAATCAACCGCGTCGAAGACCAAACCACATTCAACGGCCAGAAAGTGCTCGGCGGCCTCGGCGAAGTTAACTTCCAGGTTGGCGCGAGCGCGAACCAGACCATTACGGCAAACTTCGGCTCGACGCAGTGGAACACCAGCGGCCTCGGCATCTCGGGCATCGACATCTCGTCGACCAAGGGCGCGCAAAAGGCGATCAACGCCATCGACTCAGCGCTGTCGAAAGTGAACAACTTCCAGGCCGGCCTTGGCGCCACGCAGAACACGTTCCAAGCGGCGATCACGAACACGCAAACGGCAGCGACGAACCTCGGCGCTGCGCAATCGCAAATGGTCGACGCGGACTTCGCACAAGAAACGGCGAACCTGTCGAAGGCGCAAGTGCTGCAGCAAGCCGGTATTTCGGTGCTTTCGCAAGCGAACGCGCTGCCGCAACAAGTGCTCAAGCTTCTGCAGTAAGCTTGGCATCTGGCGCGGCAGGTCGCCGGTCGGCTCCTGCCACGCCGGCTACCGGGTAAGCGCCAAGCGGGAGGCTCAGTGCCTCCCGCTTGGCGCTTGGAGCGCGACCGGTGGGACGAGCCTTGAGCGGAATATCGACTCGACTGACTTTGCGGTGACGCATAGAGCTTCGGAATGACTACAGCTTCGACCATAAGCACAACGGCAAGCAACACCAACAGCGCCCTGAAGGACGCTGCGCAGTCGATCCTGAGCGGAACGACCAATTCGAAGCTCGACTCCAATACGCTCGTCTCCGCACTCGTCACCGGCAAGACCGCCGGGCAAGCCGCCACGATCAACAACGGGCAAACCGCCGACAACACCGAGCTGTCCGCGGTCGGCTCGGCCAAGGCAGCCCTCTCGGCGCTGCAAACAGCATTGGAACAGTCGGGCATGTCGTCGGCGAATTCATCCGCATCGACATCCTCGAAGAAGGGTGCCCTGTCAGACGGCAGCATCTTCAATCAGCTTGGCGCCAAGTTCAGTGGCACCGGCATCACGGCTTCGACGACATCGGCGGCCGCGGCGGGCTCCTACTCGGTCAGCGTTCAGCAACTCGCCAAGGCTAACCAGATTTCGTCGCAAGCGTTCGCGAGCGGTGCGAAGCTCGGCGCCGGGACCGTCACGATCGGCGTCGGCACCCAGTCGATGGCGGTCACGCTCGATCCGAAAAACGACACGCTCACGGGGCTCGCCGCGTCAATCAACGGCGGGTCGGGCAACCCTGGCGTGTCAGCTTCCGTCGTGACGGCAGCGGACGGCCAGCATCTCGTGCTCACCTCCACGCAGACGGGTGCCGCGAACGCCGTCAGGATATCGGCCGGCGTGGGCGTCGACCCCAGCCTGCAGACGTCGGACTTCAAGCAAGTAAGCGCAGCGGAGGATGCGAAGCTCACCATCAGCGGCAACGCCGTGACGAGCCCGAGCAACACGGTCACCAGCGCACTGAACGGCGTGACACTGATGCTCGCGCAGGACGCGGTCGGCACGACGCAAACGCTCACCGTCGCGACCGACGACGCGGCCATCACCGATACGATCACGAACTTCGTCAAGCAATACAACGCGTGGATTTCGACCTCATCGGCGCTCACTTCGTACGACGCCAGCAGCAAATCCGCCGGGCCTCTGCTTGGAGACGCGATGATGAACTCGGCCGTCAATGGCATCGCCTCGCTCATGAGCGCCGGCGTGACAGTAGACGGCACGACCTACAGCCTCGCTCAGATCGGCCTTGATCTACAGGATAACGGCACGCTCAAGCTCGACACGTCGGCCCTGCAGACAGCGCTGGCCGCGTCGCCTCAGTCGGTGGCGGCGATCTTCAATGGAAAGAACGGCGTCGGGCACGCACTCGATTCGTTCATCAGCTCTTACACGCAGACGAGCGTCGGCCAGATCGATCAGCGCACGGCCTCGCTCAACGCGGACCTGCAGCGCCTGGAGGACCAGAAGACGGCGCTGACGGACTATCAGAACTCGCTCACCAACCAATACACCACGCAGTTCGGCGCGCTGAACAACGTAATGTCGAAGATGCAGACGAGCACGAACTATCTGAACCAGCTCTTCGGTGGCGACGGCAACCCAGGCTCGCTCAATAAGAGAGGGTAAGCGCCCGCGCCTCGACACTCAGAACGAAAGCCCATGTTGCATGCACCGCTCGCCCGCGCATACGAATTGACGTGCTCGATCGCCGTGGCGGCCGACCAGGATGACTGGCAAATCGTCTCGCAGCTCGTCGACGAACGCTCGCCGCTCATCATGGCGCTCGGCCCTGAGCAGCCGGCGCAAGCGCTTGCGGCGATCCGCGAGATTCAGCGCATCGACGCGGCCGTCATGCAGCGCGCCAACGGCGCACGCGAAGCGCTCGCGCGCACCTTCAGCGAAGCGCAGCAGCGCGTCACCGCGGCTCAGTTCTATCAGAAGACCGGACTATTGCGATAACGCCATGCTGCCGCCCGCCATGCGCTGACGCCCCCTCATAGCGCCCGCCCCTCATCGTCGAGCCGGCTGGCGCTGTCTTGCGCGCCCTCCGCTTCGATCGCCCGAGCCGCAGTTTTATTTCTGCAGCGGGAGCACCTGTAACATGTCGCCTCAGCAACTGATCGA
>JAXDQB010000292.1:0-2548 GCA_034668065.1 Paraburkholderia sp. | reverse complement strand
GGCATCTCACGGAAAAAAACGAATCGCGGATTGGTGTCGAGCAGTGCGTCGACACGCCCGGGATTGGCGCGTGCCCAAGCTTTGATGCCCTGCATCGTCGCTTGCGCGGGCGTGATCTCGCGATGGTCGAGCAGCCACCGTCCGATCGATTTGTACGGCTGGTTGTTGCTGCCGGCGAAGCCGACGCGCATGACAGTGCCGTCGTCTAGCACGATGCGCCCCGAACCTTGCACCTGCAAAAAGAACGCTTCGATCGGATCGTCCACCCAGACCAGCTCGTGACCGGCAAGCATGCTTGAACGCTCGAGGTCTGCGCGCGGCGGGAGTTCGGCGCCGGGCCGGTAGCCGGACGGCCGGCGGTAGAGGGGATACTGATACGCGCCGCGCCGCGTGCGAGCGCCCTGGAGAAGCGGCTCGTAGTAGCCCGTCACCAGCCCATCGAGCGTCCCGTCGCTGTTGGCAAACTGAAACGGCGTGAAATATGTCTCAAAGAAAGTCCGCGTGCCGGCGACGTCGAGATCGTCGAGTTGAGCAGCCGCAGCACAAGCGCGCTCCCATTTCCGCTCGCCTCCCACCCGCACACAGTTCTCGCGCAGCGCAGCCGCCGCGCCGATGAGCGAATCGTCCTCCCAGCCCGGCATCTGCTGCCAGGAAACGGGCGTAAGACGCGTTGAGGCAAACTGACCGGGCATCGCCGCCTCGCCGCTCGGCACCGACGCAGTCGGACGCACCATCGAGCTTCCGCCGCACGCCGCAAGCACCATTGCAACGACAACGGCCGCGATCCGTCCGAGCGCCCCTGGTTCAATGCGCATTTGCTCGCTTCCCGCTGAAAATCTTCCCATTCATTTCCCGCGTTGATGGGCGGCTCCTTCGCTTGTGCTCGCCTGCAGTATCTGCAGTACCTGCTTGCATTGCGCTTATTGCCGCATGCTGCCCGCCCGACCCGCTCCCGTCGCACCGTTGCTGGCCGATTGACCTGCCGGCTGGTCGGGCTGGATCGGCCGCCGCCCGGTCAATGCAGCGTACGGGGCATTTGCAACGTGAACTCCGGCACCGCTGCCTCGAACCGCTCGCCGTCATCCGCGACGCAAAAGTATTCGCCGCGCATCGTCCCGACAGGCGTCTCAATGACAGCCCAGCTCGTGTATTCGAACTGTTCACCGGGTTGCAGCAGCGGTTGCTGGCCTACGACGCCGAGCCCCCGCACTTCCTGAACCTTGTCATCGCTGTCCGTGATGATCCAATGGCGCGCGATCAGTTGCGCCGGCACCTGCCCTGTGTTGCGAATTGTCAGCGTGTATGCGAACGCGTACTGGCGGCGATCCGGATCGGATTGCTCGGGCAAATAACGCGTTTGTGACGCCACGCTGAATTGATACTGACTCATCGTAGTTCTTGGTTCCGCTTTGATAGGAGTCCGCTTGGACCTGCTTGGACCTGCTTGGACCTGCTTGGACCTGGACCGGGGCCGGGACCTGCCTAGGCCCCGACCTGCTTGATTCCCGCTTCGCTCGCGCGATAACATCCTCGTCGGCGCCGGCACGTTCCGTTTCGGATTTGCATTCTGCGGGATGCCGCCTGCGCCCGCAACCGCAATGATCGACCTGCTATCGATCTGCGACAACCGCAGGCGCGGTAAAATCCTGCCTTTAACTTGCCGCTCACCATCGGCAACAAGCATTGACGCGCCATGACGCAATTCCGTATCGCTCCGAGCATTTTGTCGGCCGACTTCGCCCGGCTGGGCGAAGAAGTCCGCAATGTCGTCGCCGCAGGCGCCGACTGGATCCATTTCGACGTAATGGACAACCATTACGTGCCGAACCTTACGATCGGGCCGCTCGTCTGCGAGGCGATTCGCCCGCACGTGCAAGTGCCGATCGACGTCCACCTGATGGTGCGCCCCGTCGATCGCATCGTGCCCGATTTCGCCAAGGCGGGGGCGAATTTGATCAGCTTCCACCCGGAGGCATCGGAACACGTCGACCGCACCCTCTCGCTGATCCGCGATCAGGGGTGCAAGGCCGGGCTCGTCTTCAATCCCGCCACGCCGCTCAGCTATCTCGATCATGTGATGGACCGCGTGGACCTAATACTGATCATGTCGGTGAACCCGGGCTTCGGCGGGCAATCGTTCATTCCCGAGGCGCTCAACAAATTGCGCGCAGCACGTGCGCGGATCGACGCGTACCGGGAGAAGACGGGCCGCGACATCCACCTCGAGGTGGACGGGGGCGTCAAAACCGATAACATCGCGGAAATTGCGCAGGCCGGCGCCGATACGTTCGTGGCAGGCTCGGCCATCTTCGGCAAGCCGGATTACCGCGCCGTGATCGATGAAATGCGCAGTCGCCTCGCCGGTGTCGCACAGGCCTGACCATACGACCATGACGAGCATGACGAGCATGACGAGCACCGCCATTGCATCCGAACCGCCCCGACTCGCGCGAATGCGTCTGAAAGCCGCCGTCGTGGATCTCGACGGCACGATGATCGACACAGCCGACGATTTTACGGTCGGCATCAATGGCATGCTCGCCGAGAT
>JAXDQB010000291.1:0-13411 GCA_034668065.1 Paraburkholderia sp. | reverse complement strand
AACGGGCGCAACAGAAGAAAAAAGGCGCTTCGTGCGCCTTTTTTCTTTGACAGACATGCCGTGCCGCCAGGGTGCCTCGGACTTACGCCTTCGGCTGCTCCGGCTGACGCACGCGGATGTGCAGCTCGCGCAGCTGGCGCTCGTCGACGATGCTCGGAGCCTGCGTCAGCAGACACTGCGCGCGTTGCGTCTTCGGGAACGCAATGACATCGCGGATTGAATCGGCGCCCGCCATCATCGTGACAATGCGGTCGAGACCGAACGCGATGCCCCCGTGCGGCGGCGCGCCGTACTGCAGCGCGTCGAGCAGAAAGCCGAACTTCGAGCGTGCTTCGTCGGGTCCAATCTTGAGCGCGCGGAACACCTTGCTTTGCACTTCCTCGCGGTGAATCCGCACCGAACCGCCGCCGATTTCCCAGCCGTTCAGCACCATATCGTAGGCCTTGGCGAGGCAGCGGCCCGGGTCGCTCTCGAGGTACTCGAGGTGCTCGTCCTTCGGGCTCGTGAACGGATGGTGAGCCGCGACGTGGCGCGCCTCCTCCTCGTCGTACTCGAACATCGGGAAATCGACAACCCATAGCGGCTTCCAGCCTCGCTCGACGAGGCCGTTCGCCTTGCCGAACTCCGAGTGGCCGATCTTCAGACGTAAGGCGCCGAGGCTATCGTTGACCACCTTCGCGCGGTCTGCCGCAAAGAAGATGATGTCGCCGTCTTGCGCGCCCGTGCGCTTGAGAATCGCGGCAATTGCGGCATCGTGCAGGTTCTTGACGATCGGGCTTTGCAGGCCGTCGCGCCCCTTTGCCGCATCATTGACCTTGATCCAGGCGAGGCCCTTGGCGCCGTAAATGCGCACGAACTCGGTATAGCCGTCGATGTCGCCTCGCGTGAGCTCGCCGCCCTTCGGCACGCGCAACGCAGCGACGCGGCCGTCCTTCATGTTGGCAGGCGTGCTGAAGACCTTGAACTCGACGTCCTTCATCGCATCGGTGAGCTCCGTGAACTCGAGCTTCACGCGCAAATCGGGCTTGTCCGAGCCGAAGCGTGCCATTGCCTCGGCATACTGCATGACCGGAAATGAAGCGTCGAGCGTCACGCCAATCGTTTCAGCGAAGACATGCCGAATCATGTTCTCGAACAGATCGCGAATCTCCTGCTCCGAGAGGAACGAGGTCTCGCAGTCGATCTGCGTGAATTCGGGTTGACGGTCGGCGCGCAGGTCTTCGTCGCGGAAGCACTTGACGATCTGATAGGAGCGATCGAAATTCGCCACCATCAGCAGCTGCTTGAAGAGCTGCGGCGATTGCGGCAACGCGAAGAACTGCCCCGCGTTGACGCGCGAGGGCACGAGATAGTCGCGCGCGCCTTCGGGCGTGCTCTTGGTCAGCATCGGCGTTTCGATGTCGATGAACCCTTGCGCGTCGAGGTACTTGCGCACTTCAATCGCCACACGATAGCGCAAACGCAGGTTGTGCTGCATCTGCGGGCGGCGCAGATCGAGCACGCGATGCGTGAGGCGCGTCGTCTCGGAGAGGTTGTCATCGTCTAGCTGGAACGGCGGCGTGACCGATGCGTTGAGCACAGTCAGCTCATGACAAAGCACCTCGATCTTCCCGCTCGTCAAGCCGGTATTGATCGTGCCTTCCGGGCGGTTGCGCACGACGCCCACGATGCGCACGCAGAACTCGTTGCGCACCCCCTCGGCCGTCTTGAACATTTCTGGCCGATCCGGGTCGCAGACAACCTGCACGAGCCCTTCCCGATCGCGCAAGTCGATGAAGATGACGCCGCCATGATCGCGCCGGCGATGTACCCATCCGCATAGCGCGACGGTTTGGCCCAGCAGGTGTTCGGTCACCAGACCGCAGTATTCAGATCTCATCGACATGGTGTTCGTCTATCGTTTGCATGAATGAGCGAAACGCGCATGGCGCGCGCTTCCGCATTAAAGAGGCGGCTCAACGGGACGCCGCACGGGCGCGGCCGTCGGCACGGCCGGGGCGACCACGCCCATCGAGACGATGTACTTGAGGGCGGCATCGACGCTCATGTCGAGCTCGACAACCTCGCTCTTCGGCACCATCAGGAAGAAGCCCGACGTCGGGTTCGGTGTCGTCGGGACGTAGACGCTCACGTGCTCTCCCTTCAGGTGATTGACGACGTCGCCGCCAGGCACCCCGGTCAGAAATGCGATCGTGTAGGAACCGCGCCGCGGGTATTCGATCAGAAGCGCCTTGCGGAACGCATTGCCGCTGCTCGACAGCAGCGTATCGGACACCTGCTTCACGCTCGTATAAAGGGGGCCGACGATCGGGATGTGGCGCAGTACTGCATCCCACCAGTTGACGAGCTTCTGGCCGATAAAGTTCTGCGTGAACAAGCCCACAACGAAGATAAATGCGAGCGTCAGCAACGCACCGATGCCCGGCAAGTGGAACCCGAACAGCTTCTCCGGCTGCCATCCGGACGGCAGCAGCAATAGCGTCTGGTCCATCGTGCCGATGATGAGCCCGAGCACCCAGAGCGTGATCGCCAAGGGCACCAGAACCAGCAGACCGGTAAGGAACACGGATTTGAGCGTCGTCTTTTTCATATATACCGCCAGAAAACCGCGGGGGAGATTCGGCGTTGCTCGCACGCCGCATTCGGCCGCTGCAACCCACGACGGCGCCCAAATGGTGTCTTCGCCGGCTCGCCGGCGACGATGCGCCCGAACTTTGCGTTATGCGTCCGACGTACTGGACGCAGTCGTTGAACTCGAACTCGAACCGGAGTTCGACGTGCTCGCGGATGGCTCCGTCGCCGCGGCGGCCTTCGACTCGCCGGCTTCGTTCTTTCCGCTTGCAGCGGCGCTCCCATCGCCCTTTGCAGCGCTTGCGCCATTCGATCCGCCGCGAAAATCGGTGACGTACCAACCCGAGCCTTTCAACTGAAAGCCGGCGGCCGTTACCTGCTTGCGGAACGTATCACGGTTGCATTCGGGACATTGCGTGAGCGGCGCATCGCTCATTTTCTGGAGCACGTCTTTTTCGAAGCCGCACGATTCGCAGCGATAAGCGTAGATCGGCATAAGTCTTTTCCCGACAATTCCAAGCGAAACGGTTCAAAGCTTGTAAAACGTTGAATTATAGCCGCAATCGGCTACCGCCCGGATGACAGAGCGGCGCTCAAGCGCGAGTCCCATTTGGGGGTGGCGCCCCTCGAATTCAAGGCCCCGCCCCGCTTGCGGCCCCCTTTCCCGACGCACTCGCAGTTTCGCTGGCAGGCTCACCGCCCATCGCTGTTGGGCAATTCACGGCGACGCCAAGTCAGCCAGCTCTCGCGTCCTGCAAAGACGGGAAGCGAGTTGTCGACGGGTTCGTCTTCTATTAGGTCGAAATGCGGTGCAAAAAGCGCCTCGAGATCGGACTGCTCGATGCCGAACGGCGGGCCTTTGGGTGTTGCACCGATAAAGAAAAAACCCGCCAGCAACGCGCCGGGCGCGAGCAGCGCCGCCATGCGCGCGGCATAATCGGGCCGGCGCCCAGGCGGCAGCGCGCAGAAGAACGCTCGCTCGTAGATCCACCCCGGCGCGAACGGAGGCCTGTAGCTGAAAAAGTCGGCTTGCTCGACTAGCGGCGCAAGAGTGCCGAGCTGCTTGCGGGCTGCAGCGACGGCGTCTGCGGAAAAGTCGATCGCACGCACGTCCTCCCAGCCAGCTTGCGCCAGCCATAGCGCTTCATGGGCGCTACCGCAGCCGGGAATCAGCACCGGCCGCGACTCGTTACGCGCCGCGAAGGCCCGGAAGGCTTTTGGCACGCCCGCCTGCTCCCAGGGAGTGAAGCCCTTCTGAAAACGTTCATTCCAAAACGCGGCCGTACCGGGGTCGCGTGTTTCGAACGAAGACGCGCCGACAGGCGTTTGCGAAGGGATGTCGGCCGCCGGATACGGTGCTTTGCGGGTTGTCGCCGGCGCAGTCATAGTGTGGGGGCGGTATTTGTCCGCTTCGTCATTGCCGATTCCTCTTGCACTTGCACGCTTGCGCACTTGTCCTTGCGGGCTGGGTGGCCAAGTTTAAGCTCCCTACGCCAGCACGAGCCAGAATCGCGCGACAGCTGCGCCCACACCGACTGCCACGCCAAAGAGCAGCAGCGCCTGCAGCAGACGATTGGTGCGTCGCTGCTCGACGAGTAGCATCTGAATGGCGGCGTCATTCATGATGCGCGTGCTGTCGTGCCTGTCGGCAAGAACCTTGTGCATGAGGCGCGGCAGTTGCGGCAGCGTCTTGCTCCATTGCGGCGCCTCGACCTTGAGCCGTTCGTACCAGCCGCCCAGGCCAATCTGCTCGTTCATCCATCGCTCGAGATAGGGCTTGGCCGTCTTCCAGAGATCGAGTTCCGGGTCGAGCGAGCGTCCGAGCCCCTCCACGTTCAGCATCGTCTTTTGCAACAACACCAGCTGCGGCTGGATCTCGACGTTGAAGCGCCGCGACGTCGAGAAGAGTCGCAGCAGAACCTGGCCGAGCGAGATGTCCTTGAGCGCGCGATCGAAGTACGGCTCGCAGACCGCGCGGATCGCACTTTCGAGTTCCTCGACGCGTGTCGTCGGGGGCACCCAGCCCGACTCGAGGTGAAGCGTCGCCACGCGATGGTAGTCGCGCTTGAAAAACGCTAGAAAATTTTGCGCCAGGTAGTTCTTGTCAAAATCGGACAAGGCGCCGACGATCCCGAAATCGAGCGCCACATAACGGCCGAAATGCGCCGGATCGAGGCTCACCTGGATGTTGCCCGGATGCATGTCCGCGTGGAAGAAACCATCGCGAAAGACCTGCGTGAAGAAGATCTCGACACCTTCGCGCGCGAGCTTGGGGATGTCGACCCCGGCTTCGCGCAGCGTCTCGACCTGGCTGATCGGCACGCCGACCATACGCTCCATGACGAGCACGTTCGGTGTGCAGGACTCCCAGTACATCTCCGGCACGAGCAGCAGATCGAGCCCGGCAAAATTGCGGCGCAGCTGGCTGCCGTTGGCCGCCTCGCGCATGAGATCGAGCTCGTCGTGCAGATACTTGTCGAACTCGGCGACGACTTCGCGCGGCTTCAGCCGCTTGCCGTCGGCCCAAAGACGTTCGGCCCAGACGGCAATGTCCCGCAAAAGCGCCAGATCGGAATCGATGACGGGCAACATGTTCGGCCGCAGCACCTTGATGGCCACGGGCTTGCCCGCGTGCGGCCCGGACTTCGCTTTGGCAAAGTGGACCTGAGCGATAGAGGCGCTCGCCACTGGAATTCGCTCGAACTCGTCGAAGAGCATGTCGACGGGCGCACCGAGCGCCTTTTCGATAATGTCGATCGCCAAACCGGAATCGAACGGCGGCACCTGATCCTGCAGCTTCGCCAGCTCTATCGCCACGTCGGCCGACAGCAGATCGCGCCGTGTCGAGAGCACCTGGCCGAACTTGACGAAAATCGGCCCAAGGCTCTCAAGCGCAAGGCGCAGCCGGACAGCGGGCGTCGACTTGAACCTCCGCCCGAGCGTGCTGATTCGCAGCAAGAACCGCACTCGGCGATCCTTGATACGGCTGAGCATCATCTCGTCGAGACCGAAACGGAGGACGGTGAAGGCGATTTTGATAAAACGCAGAAGACGCATTTAGGAAAAATCCGGTAGCTGACGCTTAGCGTGTGCCGCGGGCGCGGTCTCGCTGCCCGAAACACTCGAAGCGCTCGAGGCGCTCAACGTGCTTTTCCAGCCGCGCGAGCGCGTCTCGCGCCCGTGCAAGGTCCGCATTGAAAGAGTCGAGAGACGCGCGCCGCACGAGCTGCGGGTTCTCGTCGAGCAGATATTCGGCAACCGTATCGCGCAAGTTGCGCCCCGCGCGCGCGGCTTGTCCCCCTGCCGCACGCAAAAGCGCGGCCGCGCGGTAGGCCGGCGCATCGCCGATCAGCTTGGCAAGATCCTCTTCGGGCTCCCAACGCAAGTGCTCAGCTAGCTTGGCGATCAGTGTGGCAAGCTCGGCGTCGCCCTCGATCCTCACGTGCTTCATCACCGCGGCCTGGCCGCCCTGCGCGAAGGCGGGGAGCGCCTCAGCCGGCACAGCAATGGTTACGTCGACCTGCGGCGCATCGCTCTTGTGGAGCGCACTCAAGTAACCGTCCGGCTGGACGGCGAACGTCACGGCAGCGGAAGAAAAGACAAGCCGGGCTGTCTTGCCCGCGTACGGCGCGAGCCGTTCGCGAGCCCAGGCTTCCCGGGCAAGCAGGTGATTGACGGCGGCGGCCAGCGGTTTGGAGGCGAGGATCATCGGACTCGAATAATGAACCCGCGCAGGCTGAAACTCGCGCGGGCTTCTATTGTACCGTCCGTTCGTGTGAGCATTGTTCGCCGCGTGCTCACCAAGAGCCGCGTAGCGGGACAGAGGAGCCTGCGCTCGGCCATCCCGACGCACAAAGCGCTCAGTGCAGCGCGCCTTGCTGAATACCGGCAAGCAGCCAGCCCTCGCCCTTGCGGACTGCCTTCGAGAGATTCCAGATCTCAGAGAACGGCTCAGCCGACGCGCCTGCCGATTCGCGGATCAGCCCGCTGAAGCGGACGCTCGCGAGGTATTCGGTGCCGCGATCTTCCACCCCGAGCAACTCCGCGTTCAACTGAACAACGTCGGTACGGTTCGACTCACCGCCGCGCGCATCGATATCGACCTTCAGCTCGGCGAACATTTCGGGCGTCGTGAACTCCCGGATGTCAGCAAGATTGCCCTCGTCCCAGGAGGCCTGCAACCGCACAAAGTTGACTTTGGCGTGGCGCAGGAAGTCCTGCGCATCGAAGTCCGGCACCGACTCGGCTGCGCCGGCCACCGGAAGGGGCGTGCCTGCGGCGCCGCCGTACGCGTCAGCCCCGCCCGCTTGCACGCGGTTTTCACCGAATTTGTCACCGAATAACGACCTGTCGAACGACGCCCCGCCGGTTACACTCCCCATGCCCCCCGCACCCGCGGCTCCGTACGCGGGCGCGGCGGCGCGCCGGCCGCGGGAAGTCAGTTTGCGAAAGAGCCAGATGCCCGCCATGGCCAGCAAGGCAATGACAATGACGTTCGCCATCGCGCCCGCGAACGCGCCGCCAAGTCCGAAATGAGACAGCAGCGCGGCAATGCCGAGGCCGGCCGCAAGGCCGGCAATCGGCCCAAGCCAGCGGGAACGGGGCGAGGGCGCCGGCTGGGCGCGCTGCGCCTGGGGCGGCTGAGCGGACTGCTGCGTGGATTGCTGTGCCGGCGAGCGGGGCGATGCCGGCGCGTTTTGCATCGTCTGCGTCTGTCGCCCGACGGTACGCCCGCCGCCAACCCGCTTGGCGTACGCGTCGAGCGAAGCGAAGGAGCTCGCCGCGATCACGGCGACGACAACCGCCACCCCGATTCGCTTCGCCAGAGACTTTGAAAGTTTTCTGCAAGGTTTCGCAAGCGAATCGGTCATCTCAAAATCCTCCGTTAAAACAATGGTCTAGCGACGCTAATATTTCGTCGCCACATGCAAGGCTACCACGCCAGCTGACAAATTGTAATATTTGACGGCATCGAGGCCCGCTTGTTCCATCATTGTTTTCAACGTTTCCTGGTCTGGATGCATCCGGATCGATTCGGCGAGATAGCGGTAACTATCGGCATCCTGCGCAAACCGGGTGCCAAGCCACGGCAACACCTTGAACGAGTAAACGTCGTAAGCTTTGCGCAGCGGCTCCCATACCTTCGAGAACTCAAGCACGAGCACGCGCCCACCCGGCTTCAACACGCGCCGCATCTCGGCGAGCGCCCCATCCTTGTGGGTCATGTTGCGCAGCCCGAAGGCGACCGTCACCACGTCGAAGTGGTTGTTGGGAAAAGGAATTTTTTCCGCATCGCAGAGAAGCGCGGGCGTGATCACGCCGCTATCGAGCAGCCGATCGCGGCCCACGCGAAGCATCGACTCGTTGATGTCGGTAAGCCAGACTTCGCCGGTCGGCCCCGCGAGCTTCGCGAATGCCTTGGCGAGATCGCCCGTGCCGCCGGCAATATCGAGCACCTTGAACCCGGGACGCACATTCGCCTGCGCGATCGTGAACTGCTTCCACACGCGGTGCAGTCCCCCCGACATCAAATCGTTCATGAGGTCGTAATTCGAGGCCACCGAATGGAAAACGCCCGCCACCTTCTTTGCTTTTTCTTCTTCGTCGACCGTGTCGAAACCAAAGTGGGTCTTGGTCATCGCGTAAGTCCTCCGTCTTCTCAATAGGTGCACCGGACACGGCGGCCGCAGCGGTGCGCGATCGCATCAGTCAGTGATGGCAGTGTCCATGGGCGGCGGGCGCGCTCATCGGCGCGTCGCGGTCAACCCCCGCCGCGGCAAGCTTGCCGATATATTCCCGCCACAACTCATCCTGACGTGTTGCCATGTCGTACAGCAGAGTCCACGAATAGATCCCGCTCGAATGGCCGTCCGAAAACGTCGGCTGCAGCGCGTAGCTGCCGACCGGCTCGACGGAAACGATTGTCACTTCGCGCTTGCCCGTCTGCAGCGTCTCCTGCCCCGGGCCATGGCCGGCCACTTCGGCCGAGGGCGAATAAACGCGCATCAGCTCGAATGGCAAGCGATAGGTGGCGCCGTCGGCGTATTGCAATTCGAGCACGCGCGATTTCGCGTGAACGACGACGCCCGTGGGTACGGGCGTATCAGGGGTAAGTGCGCTCATGAATATCTCGGTATGGGTTCAGATGCCGCGCAGATTCAGCCAAGAGCCTGCGCGATTTCGCGACGCACCGCGTCGCCAAGAAGGGTGGCCTGCGCGCGCTGCGACGACAGCAGCGCCTCCGACACAGCGCGCTGGCGCGGCGCCCAGACTGGCAGAGGAAAATGCGCGTCGTTCGAAAAACGGGGAATCACATGCCAATGCAGGTGCGGCACCTGATTGCCGAGGCTCGCGAGATTGACCTTGACCGGCTGGAGCAAGGCCCGTTGCGCCCGCTCCACGGCATACACCACACGCATCAGGCGGTCGCGAGCAGTTGCCGGCAAATCCGAAAACTCGGCAACATGTGCGTTCCAGATCACTCGGCAAAAGCCCGGATAGTCGTGCTCGTCCGCCAGGACCACGCGCATGGCGTCGTCCTGCCAGAGCACAACCCCGCCTTCCTCACGGCAGAATACGCAGTCCATTGTGGCTCCTTCCCGTCATTTTCCGTCGTTGCCGCACGAATGATGGGCAATAAGCGCTATCACACCAGCACACGCTCGATCCCCCCATCGTTGGCCCGCCGCACGTAATCGACCATCCAGTCTTCGCCGAGCACCTGCCGCGCGATTTCGACGACGATGTAGTCGGCCTCCATGTTCCCGTCTTCGTTGTAGCGCGAAAGCCCTTGCAGGCAGGAGGGGCAGCTCGTCAGAATCTTGACGTCGGCCACGCCGCCGGCACCGGCTTGCGCATGGACGATCGGCAGAGCACGCAGCTTGGCCGCGCCCTTCCTGATCTCCTCCTCCTTCCGGAAACGGACCTGAGTGGAGATATCGGGGCGCGTCACGGCGAAGGTGCCAGACTCACCGCAGCAGCGATCGTTCTTCTCGATCTTGTAGCCGTCCTTCTCGGTGCCCATCAGCTCGTTGACGAGCTTCAACGGATCCATCGTCTTGATCGGCGTGTGGCAGGGATCGTGATACATGTACCGCGTGCCCGTCACGCCGTCGAGCTTCATGCCCTTTTCGAGCAGGAACTCGTGAATGTCGATGATGCGGCACCCCGGGAAGATCTTCTCGAATTCGTAGCCCGAAAGCTGGTCGTAGCAAGTCCCGCACGAGACGACCACCGTCTTGATGTCGAGATAGTTGAGCGTGTTCGCGACGCGATGGAAGAGCACGCGGTTATCAGTGACGATCTGCTCAGCCTTATCGTACTGCCCCGCGCCGCGCTGCGGATAGCCGCAGCAGAGGTAGCCCGGCGGCAACACTGTCTGCACGCCCGCTTCCCAGAGCATCGCCTGCGTAGCGAGCCCGACCTGCGAAAAGAGGCGCTCGGAGCCGCAACCCGGGAAATAGAATACGGCTTCCGAATCGACCGTCGTCGTCTTCGGATTGCGGATGATCGGCACGACCTTGTTGTCTTCGATGTCCAGCAGCGCGCGCGCCGTTTTCTTCGGCAGATTACCCGGCATCTTCTTGTTCACGAAGTGGATCACCTGCTCAACCACGGGCGGCTTGCCTGTCGTGGCCGGTGGATGAGCCGTCTGCTTCTTCGCGAACTGCTTGAGCACGTCATTGCCCAGACGCTGAACCTTGTAGCCGACGCCCATCATCGCCGTGCGCGCTGCGTTGATCGTGCGTGGGTTCGTTGCGTTCAAGAAAAACATTCCCGCGGCGGAGCCGGCGTTGAACTTCTTCTTGCCCATCTTGCGCAGCAAATTGCGCATGTTCATCGACACATCGCCGAAGTCGATCTTCACCGGGCACGGCGTCACGCACTTGTGGCAAACCGTGCAGTGATCGGCCACATCGTTGAACTCGTCCCAGTGCTTGATCGACACGCCACGGCGCGTTTGCTCTTCATAGAGAAACGCCTCGATGAGCAGCGACGTTGCGAGAATCTTGTTGCGCGGGCTGTAAAGCAGGTTCGCGCGCGGCACGTGCGTGGCGCAAACAGGCTTGCACTTGCCGCAGCGCAGGCAGTCTTTGACCGAATCGGCGATTGCACCGATGTCGGACTGTTGCATGATCAGCGACTCGTAGCCCATGAGCCCGAAGCTTGGCGTGTAGGCATTGCGCAAATCGGCGCCCGGCAGCAGCTTGCCCTTGTTGAAGCGGCCTTCGGGATCGATGCGCTGCTTGTAGGCGCGGAATTCGCCGATCTCTTCGTCCGTCAGAAATTCCAGCTTCGTGATGCCGATGCCATGCTCACCCGAGATCACGCCGTCGAGCGAGCGCGCGAGTTTCATGATCCGCTCTACGGCCGCGTGGGCGTCCTGCAGCATCGCGTAGTTGTCCGAGTTGACGGGGATGTTCGTGTGAACATTGCCGTCGCCCGCGTGCATGTGCAGCGCCACGAAAACGCGGCCGCGCAGCACCTGCTTGTGGATCGACTGGGCTTCGTCGAGGATGGGCTTGAATTCGCCGCCGTTGAAAATCTGCCGCAGCTCCGCGCGAATCTCCTGCTTCCACGACACACGCACCGTCCGATCCTGCGCGACGTCAAACACCGTGACGCCGGGCTGCGCGTCGACGCGGTCGGCGAACTTCTCGGCAAGCGCCTCTAAGCCGAGCGAAACCAGCGTGTGCTGCGCCTCGCGCAACGGAGCATCAAGGTTGTCGCGCAAAAACGTCCAGCGCGCACGCACGCGATCGAGCAGATCGAGCGCTTGCTGCACGCGGTCTTCGAGCAGCTCGGCACTCGGAATCTCGTTGGCGTCGTCGCTCTTGCCAAGCGGAAGCTTGCCTGCCTTGAAAAACGAGGCCAAAGCGTCGACGAGCTGCAGCTTGTTCTTCACCGACAGCTCGATGTTAATGCGCTCGATGCCGTCCGTGTACTCGCCCATCCGATCGAGCGGAATCACGACGTCTTCGTTGATCTTGAACGCGTTCGTATGCTTGGCGATTGCAGCGGTGCGGCTGCGATCGAGCCAAAAGCGCTTGCGCGCCTCGGCGCTCACGGCGACGAAGCCCTCGCCGCTCTTGCCGTTCGCCATGCGCACAACTTCCGAGGTGGCCGCGGCGACTTTGTCCGCGTCGTCGCCGACGATGTCGCCAATCAGCACCATCTTCGGAAACGCGTTGCGCTTCGATTTTGTCGCATATCCCACCGCGCGCAAATAGCGCTCGTCGAGATGCTCGAGGCCCGCGAGAATTGCGCCGCCGCGCTTGGAGGTTTCGAACAGGTAGTTCTTGATTTCGACGATGCTCGGAATCGCCTCCCGCGCCTGGCCGAAGAATTCGAGGCAGACGGTGCGCGTATGCGCAGGCATCTTGTGCAGCACCCAGCGGGCCGACGTGATGAGCCCGTCGCAGCCTTCCTTCTGCACGCCGGGCAGCCCGGCGAGGAACTTGTCGGTGACGTCCTTGCCAAGCCCCTCCTTGCGAAAGCGCCTGCCTTCGATAGCCAGCGTTTCACTGCGCAAGAGCCGTTCGCCGGGCGGGTGTTCGCCGTCGAACCACTTCAATTCGAAGCGGGCCATGTCGACGTCGTGAATCTTGCCCAGGTTATGCCCAAGACGCGTGACTTCCAGCCAATTGCCCTCGGGGTCGACCATGCGCCACCAGGCGAGATTGTCGAGCGCCGTGCCCCAGAGCACCGCCTTCTTGCCGCCCGCATTCATCGCGATGTTGCCGCCGATGCATGAAGCGTCGAGCGAGGTTGGATCGACGGCGAACACGTAGCCCGCCGCCTCCGCCGCCTCCGTCACGCGGCGCGTGACGACACCCGCGCCGGAGAAGATTGTCGGCGCCTTGCTCGCAAGACCAGGAAGCTCGGTCAACTCGACCGCGCCGAGCTGCTCGAGTTTCTCGGTATTGATGACGGCGGCAAACGGCGTGAGCGGCACTGCACCGCCCGTGTAACCCGTGCCGCCGCCGCGAGGAATGACGGTCAGGCCGAGTTCGAAGCAGGCTTTGATGAGACTCGCGATTTCGTTTTCGGTATCGGGCGTCAGGACCACGAACGGGTACTCGACGCGCCAGTCCGTGGCATCGGTCACGTGCGAGACGCGCGACAGACCGTCGAAGCGGATGTTGTCCTTCTGCGTGCAGCGGCCGAGCACCTTCAGCGCGCGACGGCGCAGGTTGGCCGTCTCGGCGAACTCGGCGGCGAACGTCTCGACGGCGCGGCGCGCGGCAGCGACGAGCGTTTCGACTCGCGTGGCCCGGTCAAGACCGGCAACGTCGCCATGCTGCACGAGATCGGCGCGGCGCCGCTTCTCGATTTCGTTGAGCCGATGGTTCAGCGCTTCGATCAGCAGGGTGCGGCGTTTCGGGTTGTCGAGCAGGTCGTCCTGCAGATAGGGATTGCGACGCACCACCCAGATGTCGCCGAGCACCTCATAGAGCATGCGCGCCGAGCGACCCGTGCGGCGCTCGGCGCGTAACTCGTCGAGGACCCGCCACGGCTCCTCGCCAAGCAGTCTGATGACGATTTCGCGGTCCGAAAACGAGGTGTAGTTGTACGGGATTTCGCGCAAGCGCGGCTCGGGATCGGCGGCCAAGTCAGCGGCGGCGCCGTTCTGATCGAAAACTTGAGGTGCGTTCATGGTCGGACGGATCGATGGGCCGGCCGCGCTTTCGACGACGGCGCAGACGGCAGTGCGCGTCAGGCGCAATATTTCTGGGAACTCTGGCTTCGGGGCGAACGGCCGTCGCCCGGCGGGCGCCTGCGAGCCTTCGCCGTCAGAGGCTCAAGTCCGGCACGACCGTGCGTGACGAACGTGCCGTTC